>JAZKDS010000047.1:0-17502 GCA_040387455.1 Bacteroidota bacterium | reverse complement strand
TAAGGAAATTCGCTTCATCAAAAAGTAACAAAATCTAAAACAACCATGAAAAATTTAAAAGTAATTTTAGGAGCAGTAGCAATTACTGCAACATTAGTATCTTGTAAGGATGAGGCTAAAGTAAGTGCAGAGAAAAATGTAGACCACTACAGCATGTATGTAGACTCTGTTAACAATCTTAGCGCAGAAACAAGGCTGGCCAACTGGGAAGCTATACAAGCGGGCTATGAAGCACGCCTTGCTGAGGCTGAAGCAAGCTTAGCTACATTAGAAAACAATGCAGATACTCAAAAGAAAATTGAGGACAGCAAAATGAAATATGACGGCGTTAAACAACAGGCAGAAGCCGACGCTGCAAAAGTACAGGCAGCAGCTACACCAGCACCAGGCAACACAATAGCCGACTCTCTTTTTGGCCCAGGAATGGTTGTGGGTAACGATATGGCTTTTGCATGGGTTAACAAGGATAACATACTAAGCGTATACCAAAAATTTTATGATACTTTTAAAGCCAACAAAGACTCTTACACACGCCAGGATCTTGATAAAATAAAAGCATGGTATGAAGCACTTGACAACCGTAAAAACACAGTTGAAAAAGAAGGTCTTAGCAGCGATGACAATGGTAAAATTGCTACACTTAAGCTTAAATTTGCACCATCGTTCCGTTGGGAACGTATGACTGCTAAAGGCGAAGAAAACAAAGACGCTAAAGACAAAGCTAACTAAGTAAAGAATTTAGATAAGGTTTTTTATAAATTTGCTGGAGGCGCACCTAAGGGTGTGCCTTTTTGCATTTGCTTTGATACCAATTTACACTATTTTAAGCCCGCAAACCCCACAAACTACGGATTCCTAAAAATGCATCGAGCAAGAAAGAACGGTAAGGGCGCACTATAAAATGCTGTTTTGCCTGCCCGTGCCTAAAAAATACAAGCCCCAGATGATAGGTATCTATAGTTACCGTAACATTAGGATCATTTTTTATGGCTTGCCAGGCGGCTTCCATTTGTGCAGATGCATGTATGTTGCCTATGGCTATAACCGAATTATTATTGCTGTGCTGCAAAGCCTCCTGCAATAAGGCTAATAATGTCTGGGCATTGGTACCGGTAAGATACGCAAGGTCTACCCCACCGGGTATATCGGCATAAGGCGAACAAAACCATATTTTGGCACTTGCTTTTTCGGCAATGGTTTGTATGGCTTCTGTAATAGCTGCGGCATCTGGCCCAAGAGCCAGCATTTTATATGATTTAAAATGAGCTATTGTTTTATGCAGGGTCTTTAAGCCTTTAGCGTTTAAACCGGGAGTGTCTTTATAATCGCGGCCAGGCAGCAGCATGTGGCCCGGTATAAGCCCTTTAGCAACCACAGGATACACAAACGGCGAATGTACACCATGTGCATTAACCGATTTAAAAAGGAAATTTATATAACTGATGGCTTTAATAATTTAGTTATACAAATCTAATAAAGTTACTTCTTTTTAAGTGCAGCGAAAATATCTTTATTAAGATTGTGGCTCTAAAAACGCCTCTATACTAAACCGGCACGTAATTAGTTATATTTGCAGCAAACATCTTATTATGAAATTACGCCTTTTAGCCCTTACCTTTTTTTTAACATTAAGTATAACCGCCCAAACACAAAAAGAACTTGAAACCGGTGTTGCCCAGATGTATAACAACACCATTAAAGGCAATTATGAAGATTTACTAAAAATTACCTACCCAAAGTTATTTGATATTGTACCTAAAAATCAAATGCTTGAGGTGCTTCAAAACATGATAAATGGCGATGGCTACACCATGATTATTGTAGATACACCGCCTAACTTTGTTTATGGCCCTATTAAAAAAATAGGTGGAGGCAGCTACTGCATGATAAAGCACGATCTTAAAATGAAAATGATATTTAAGGCTAAGCTTACTGCCGAAGAAGGCAAGCAGATGATTGAAACCTTTAAGGCAGGCATGCAACCGGACGAAGTTAGCTTTGACGCGAACGAAAACTCTATCACTCTAAAAAAACGCGCCGAGGTTATTGCTGTAGCCGATACTCTTACCGCAAACAATTGGACTTTTTTAAACCGCTCCGGAAGCCCGCTTATGGCAAAGATTTTTGATGCTAAAGTAATGAAAGAACTGGGTTTGTAATATTGACAATAATTCACTAAATCTCCTCAAAAGGGAGATTTTTTTGTTTAAGGGGCTTACAAAATTAGCAAACAAGGCTTCATTTTGCTATATTTGTAAATATCCGCTTATTAATTACTACACGCCCCTTTTATGGAATTGTATTACTCTTTATCAGTACTTATAGTACTGGCCAGCATTTTTGCTTACCTCAACGTGCGCTTTTTAAAGCTGCCATCAACCATAGGCATTATGGTGCTTGCTATGGCTGTTTCTATATTTTTAGTTGTTTTTGGCAACATATTCCCCAATACACTTAACGGCATTTCTACCCTTATAGACCGGTTTGATTTTACCGAGCTGCTTATGGGGGCCATGCTAAACTTTTTACTCTTTGCCGGCGCCGTACATATTAACCTTAAAGACCTGCGCGAGCAGCGTGGGCCTATTATAATATTCAGTACTGTGAGTGTGGTTATATCTACCTTTGTGGTAGGCACGCTGGTATATTTCATCCCTATAAAAGACCTTGCCATACCTTATATATACTGTTTACTTTTTGGGGCGCTTATCTCTCCTACAGATCCGGTGGCGGTACTGAGCATACTTAAACAGGCCAAGGTGCGCAAATCGCTTGAAACCAAAATTGCAGGTGAATCTTTGTTTAATGATGGTGTGGCCGTTGTGGTTTTTGCGGTATTGCTGGAACTTGCCCAAGGCGAAAAACAAGACCCAACCCCATTAAACGTGTTGTGGCTGTTTGTTAAAGAGGCCGGTGGCGGTTTTTTACTGGGCACGGTACTTGGGGTTACGGCATCTCGGGCTATGCGCAAAATTGACGACTACAAAGTATCGGTACTTATAACCCTTTCTGTGGTTATGGGAGGCTACCTTATTGCAAGGGGGCTGCACATAAGCGGGCCGCTTACCATGGTGTTTGCCGGTATACTTATAGGCAACCTTAGGAAACGCTATGCCATGAGTGCCACAACAAAAGACTACCTTGATAAGTTTTGGGAACTGAATGACGAAATACTTAATGCTGTTTTGTTTTTATTTATAGGCTTCCAGATGCTTATTGTTAAAAACCTTGAAAACTACTGGCTGCCGGGTATGGCTTGTGTGGTACTGGTACTTATGTCGCGCTACATATCCATCTGGCTGCCGGCAAAATTTATACGCTTTCGCGAAAAATTCAGCAAAGGAACTATCAAAATATTAGTGTGGGGTGGCCTGCGCGGTGGGGTATCTATTGCGTTGGCGCTATCTATTAAAGATGGCCCGTATACCAAGACCATTATTGCCATAACTTATTTTGTGGTGGTGTTCTCTATTATTGTGCAGGGGCTTACTATAGGTAAATTTGCATCAAAAACATTAGCCGCCGAAAACCTTGCACCCGCCCTGCCACCTAAAGCAGCGCAAAGCGAAGTAGAACACGAATAATCTTTTGGAAAATTTAAACCTGCAAGGTTTTGAAAACCTTGCAGGTTAGAAAAAAACTACAACCCATCCGGCAGTATCTTGCCCGGGTTGAGTATATTGTTAGGATCAAACAGCTGCTTGATGCCTTTCATAAGTTGCAGGTTAGCATAAGGAAAGGCAATATCCATGTAATTTTTTTGCACGTAGCCTATGCCGTGCTCGCCGCTTAACGTGCCTTTAAGCGAAACCGTAAGTTCAAATATTTCACGGATGCCTTTGGGCACTTCTACCTTCCAGTTATCATCGGTCATATCGCCTTTAATAATGTTTACGTGCAAGTTGCCATCGCCTGCATGGCCGTAACAAACCGAATGAAAACCGTACTTTTTGCCAATGCGTTTAATGCCTTCCAGCAGTGTGGGCAGCTCATAGCGTGGCACCACTGTATCTTCTTCTTTATATACCGAATTTGATTTTACGGCTTCGGCCACGGTGCGGCGCAGTTTCCACAGCGCATTTTTCTGGTCCTCGGTATCGGCAAACAGAATCTCGTCTATATCAAACTGTTCTACCACACCCATAATTTTTTCGGCTTCGGCAAAAAGCACATCGGGGTAATTGCCATCTACCTCTACCAGCAGGTGTGCCTGAACTTCATCTTTAATATCTAGGCTTACGCTGTCAAGGTATTTAAGACCCCAGTCTATAGCATCGCGCTCCATAAACTCTAACGCGCTGGGAACAATACCCGCACGGAATATCTCAGCCACGGCCTCGCACGCCTGTCCTGCCTTAAAGAAAGGAATAAGCATAAGCACATTGTGGGTATTTTTAGGCAGCAGCTTCATTACAATGGTAGTAATAATACCCAGCGTACCCTCGCTGCCCACCATAAGCTGCGTAAGGTTGTAGCCCGTAGAGTTTTTGAGTGTATTTGCCCCCGTCCAGATGATATCGCCGTTAGGCAAAACCACCTCAAGGTTAAGTACATAATCTTTAGTAACGCCATATTTAACCGCACGGGCACCACCACTGTTTTCGGCTACGTTACCACCTATAGAGCAACTGCCCTGGCTGCTTGGGTCGGGTGGGTAAAACAAGCCTTTTTCAAAAGCCGCCTCGCGCAGCACCTGCGTTATAACCGAAGGCCCTACAATGGCCTGCATGTTTTTTTCGTCGATTTCAAGGCTTGTAAAGCGTTCCATACTCAGGCCAATGCCACCGTGTATACTCAGTGCGCCACCGCTAAGCCCGGTGCGTGCACCTATGGGCACTACCGGAATGTTGTGCTCATTAGCAAGCTTCATTATAGCCGATATTTCCTGCGGGGTACCGGGCTTTACCACCACCGTAGGCGGAAAATTGTAGTCTTCCGTTTCGTCATGGCCGTAGTGGACACGGGTAGCATCATCGGTAAAAATATAATCGGGGCCGGTTATGGCTTGTAATTGGGTAAGGATATCCTGAGAAATTGTAATCATAGCGATTTTATACTATACAAATATATATTTTATCATGACATAAGTTTCGATATTACATACAGCTTTTGGGTATCTTTATTAAAAAGATTTATATTATGTATCATAATCAAATAAACAATAACCCGTACATTCATGCCGTTGAACTAGGGATTGAGAATATTAAAACAGGAATATCTTATAAAGAAATAATTAAACATTTAGAATCTAAGGGTTGGCGTGATGTTGATAATGACTCCTTTAGAAAATGGTTTTATAATAGTTTTTTTTTGTCTTGAAACATATAAAGATAATGACTACGGACATCCTTTAGAAATATGGGCAGCATTAAGCATACCTCCTGAAGAAAAGTATGATAGTTTTAATAGTATACTTACTGGAGAAGCCTATTTTAAATATTTAGAATATTTTGAAATTAGGGAGGCTTTAAAAAATTCCAAACAATCTACTTACATAGCAATAGCGGCAATCGCTATTAGCATTATTGTTGGTATTATACCATTAATAACTAATAACTCTTAATAATAGCTCTTTTTTTTGTTGTTGCGGTTTATAAGTCCGTCTACAGAGTATTTTCCGCTGCCGGTTATGAGCAAGAATACATAAATCATAAGGTATATCCCAGCTGTTTCTTTAACCTCAAAGCCATCAGGGGCGTGTACAATAAACACAGCCACTATCATAGTTATAATAAGCGGCACTATCACTACCCTTGTAGCAAAGCCAATGATAAGCAAGGCAGAACAAACCAGCTCGGCAAAAACAGCCAGTAGCAATGATGGGCCTTCGCCTATACCTATAGGATCCATAAACTTTACAGGGCCTCCGGCCATAAGCATCTGGTATTTTTGTATACCGTGTGTCATCATAAAACAGCCTACCACAACCCTTACAATAAGCAGGGCAAAACTGTTCATTTTTTTATCTATAGAGCTGTCAAAAATCCACATAATAACGGCGTTTAAAAATTATAGCGGCCTAAATTTAAGAAATTAATTACAGAAAGAGTGTTAATTAGCTGCGGGTTTCTTTTTCAGGTTGGGTAAAAACACGGCTATAACACCTATAAGCGGCAGGTAAGCACAAATTGTATACACATATTCTATGCCCTGATGATCGGCAAGGTTGCCCAGTAATGCCGAACCCAGCCCACCCATACCAAAGGCAAAGCCATAAAACAGGCCGCTAACCATACCCAGCTTTTTAGGCAGTAGTTCCTGCGCATATACTAGTATTGCAGGAAATGCCGAAGCCAGCAGTAAACCTATAATTACAGATAATACACTGGTCCAGAATAGTGATGCATGAGGCAACAGCAGTGCAAACGGTGCCACACCCAGTACCGATAGCCATATTACATACTTGCGCCCGAATTTATCGCCCAATGGGCCGCCAAGCAAAGTACCTATAGCAAGGGCTATAAGGAATATGAACAGGTAAAACTGCGAATCTTCTACCGAAAGGCTAAATTTTTCTATCAGGTAAAAGGTAAAATAGCTGGTTATGCTGGCTATGTAAAAGTATTTAGAAAAGATAAGCACCAATAGTATTACCACTGATACTACCACGCGCCCAGGCGAAAGATCTGGCAGTACTATTACTGGCTTTTTAGCAGCGGTAAGGCTCAGGTGGCTTTGGTACCATTGTGCAATGCGGAACAATACCGCCATAGCTATAATGGCAAACGCTATAAACCAAATGATGTAGCCCTGGCCATTAGGCACTACAATCCAGGCAATAAGCAACGGGCCAATGGCTGTACCGGTATTACCGCCTATCTGGAAGATGGACTGGGCCAGGCCGCGCCTTCCGCCCGAAGCGAGATAAGACACGCGCGATGATTCGGGGTGAAAAATGGATGACCCGATGCCCACCAGTATTACCGAGATTAATATGTATGTAAAAGTATGGGCATAAGACAGCATTACAATACCTAAAAGGGTAAACACCATACCTATGATTTGCGAATAGGGCTTGGGGTTCTTATCGGTATAAAAGCCCACAAACGGCTGTAATAACGATGCGGCCATCTGGTAGCTGAAGGTTATAAGGCCTATCTGGCTAAAAGTAAGGTCGTACTTGTCTTTTAAGATGGGATATGCTGCGGGTATAACAGCCTGAAGCAGGTCGTTAAGTAAATGTGCAAAAGCAATAGAGAAGAGTATAGAATAAACGGTTTTTTGGGCATCGTGGGCTGTGGTGCCCTTTACATCTTGCATAGGTAATAAAATAAAGGACAAAGGTAAGGCACGCCTTACGGATACACCACTTTTTTACGTTAAAACCTTATTTCAAAATAAAATACCACACGGCCAGCGTAAGGAAAGATAGCGGTATACCCACCCCTATCATCATGCCGGCAAGCTTTGGCTTTAGCCCATTTGCCGATGCCAATATTGCGGCAGTTATCATGGGTGCCATGGCGGCTTCCATAATGCTTACGGTGGTTACGAGTGTTTTTTCTCCTAAAATAAACCGGTACAGTATAAAGAATACTAACGGCATAAGCACCAGTTTATACAATAACCCAAGGCCTAAAAAGCCCCAGTACTTGCTTTTGCGTTCAAACTTTAGCTGAAGCCCCACGGCCACCAGCGCTACCGGGGTAACCGTGCCACCCAGCCTCAGGAAAATCTTTTGGAGTACATCAGCAAAATCTAAACCGAGGGCGTTTAAAATTGCCCCTGCCACAAAAGCAAGAAACGGCGGAAAGAGCAGTATCTTCCGGGCTATGCCAGAGCCGCTCCCCGCCCCTTTACTGTAGGCTATGGCAACCAGTACCCCTATGGTACTTACCACTACAAACGTGCCGGGCTGGTCTACAATTATAGCGGTTTTAAGGCCTTCTTTGCCATAAAGTGCCTCTATAACCGGGAAGCCTATAAATGATGTGTTTGCAAACCCTCCGGTGATTACCAGGCAGCCTACAAGTTTTTTAGGCCACTTAAGCATCTTGCCCAGTCCTGCAAAAAACACCCACGACAAAAAAAAGCCCAGCCACGCCACCCCTACAGGATATAGCAGCCCGGCATTTATTTGCACTTTAGGAATGTAATATAAAGACAGCGCCGGCAACGATATGTAAATTACAAACTGGTTGAGCGCGGTGTGGGCATTTACGGGTACGGCTTTTACATACTGCAGGCCAAGCCCTGCAAACAGGCAGATAAAAATCAGGATAATGCTATCCATTTGTGGTGTTTAAAGGTATTGCGGTAAAGATAAGCATCTCATACTTAAGGGCACAAACAATTTAGTTTGAAAATAAATTTCGTGGTTGCAAAATTCTTCATACTTTCGTAACCTATTTTATTACAGAATGATTTCCGGAAAATTTGCCATTACCCTGCACATCTTAACTTTGATGACTAAATTCCCCGATGAGTTTCTCTCGTCTGAGTTTATAGCGGGCAGCATGAACATCAACCCGGTTTTAGTACGTAAAGAAATAGGCAACCTCAAGAAACACAACATTGTAGAGAGCCGCGAAGGTAAATTTGGCGGTACGCGCCTGGCCAAAGCCGCAAAAGACATTAGCCTTGAGGATGTGTTTAACCTTACGTTTGACTGTGTATCTTTAGGATATGCCAAAAACGACCCCAACCCTGCCTGCCCTGTAGGCAAAAAGATTAATAAAAATCTTGACGAACTGTATAAAAACATAAACAATTGCATTTGCGACAAGCTTAAGGATATTGACCTGGTTAGCTTTAGCGAGCAGTTCTAAAATTTTTTACCCAAAACTGTAACATTTTTTATAACATATAAATTTCTTACATTATGAATGTAGCAATCATTGGAGCCACCGGATTTTTAGGCACATCATTAGTAAAAGAGTTCGCAGACCGCGGACATAACGTAACCGCGATTTCGCGTAACCCAAAAGAAGAGAATACAGATAGCGTAACCTATGTTGCTGCCGATGTATTTAACACCGAAGCTTTTGCCGAGACCCTTAAAGGCAATGATGTGGTGGTTAACGCCTATAACCCCGGCTGGACCAACCCTAACATTTACCAGGAGTTTCTTGATGGCTCTAAAGCCATACAGCAGGCGGTTAAGATATCGGGAGTAAACCGTTTTATAACCATAGGTGGTGCGGGCAGTTTGTTTATTGCTCCAGGCCTTCAGCTTATTGATACACCGGAATTCCCGGCTGAGTACAAACCGGGCGCAAGTGCAGCACGCGAGTATCTTGATATCATAAAAGAAGAGAAAGACCTTGACTGGGCATTTTACAGCCCGGCTATAGAAATGCACCAGGGTATTACCACAGGCCGCACCGGCAACTACCGCCTGGGTGGTGACAACCCTGTGTTTGACGAAAACAACCGCAGCATTATGAGCGGCGAAGATGTGGCTGTTGTATTAGCCGATGAGGCCGAAAACCCGAAACATCACCAGCAAAGGTTTACGGCAGCGTACTAAAAGTTTAAAGTTTCAGGTCTAAAGTTTTCTTTAAAGTTCTGGACGGCTTTACCACTAAGGCACAAAGGTTTTACACAAAGGGCACTATTGGGCGCTGTCGCTTTACAAAGGTCACAAAGCTTTGTGTTCTTAGGAAAAATCTTTGTGAACCTTATGTTTAAAAATTATTAGGGCAGATAATACTGCCCTTTTTTTATTGGCATTATTCGCGCCTAAAATGTAACTTTACCTAAAATTACTTTTTTTTGGATACACCCAAACCCCATAGCGCCCTTAACGAAATGGATGGCATTGCCCGGCCGGAGCCCATCAGCCCCGATGTGGTGGCACATGTTATACAACTCCGCAAAAAGCAGCCTACTGCCGATGAACTTGTAGCAGGTATTTTAAAGGGCGATAAAACGGCCCTGAGCCGTGCCATTACCCTGGTAGAAAGTACCAACCCCGCTCATCTTGAAAAGGCCAATAGCGTTATTGCCGCGTGCCTTCCGTATGCAGATAAGTCGGTGCGCATAGGTATTACCGGTGTGCCTGGTGTGGGCAAGAGCACGTTTATTGAGGCTTTTGGCAAATACCTTACAGGCATGGGCAAAAAGGTAGCAGTACTGGCGGTTGACCCCAGCAGCTCGTTAAGCCATGGTAGCATTTTGGGCGATAAGACCCGTATGGAAGAGCTGGTTAAGGATGCTAATGCTTACATAAGGCCATCGGCATCGGGAGATACGCTGGGTGGTGTGGCGCGCAAAACGCGTGAGGCTATTATTTTGTGTGAAGCCTGTGGTTTTGATACCATTATTATAGAAACCGTGGGTGTGGGCCAAAGCGAAACGGCCGTGCACAGCATGGTCGACTTTTTTTTGCTGCTGCAAATTGCCGGTGCCGGCGATGAACTGCAAGGTATTAAACGCGGTATTATGGAAATGGCCGACCTGATGGTGATCAACAAGGCCGATGGTGATAATATAAAGCGTGCCAGGCTGGCTAAAACCGAGTTTAACCGGGCATTGCACCTTTTCCCTGCAAAGGCATCGGGCTGGCAGCCTAAAGTAACTACATGTAGTGCCATAACCCATGAGGGCATTACCGATGTGTGGCAGGAAATAACAGAATATTTAGCATTGGTAAAGGATAACGGCTTTTTTAGCCTGCGCCGCAGCGAGCAAAATACCTACTGGCTTACCGAAACGGTTAATGCCCAGCTGATGCAGCATTTTTATAGCAACCAAGATATTGCAGTACTTTTAGAAGAGGTTAAAGCTAAGGTGCAGAGTAATGTACTTTCGCCGTTTGCGGCGGCGCAATTGTTGCTGGAGATGTATTTGGGTACATAAACCAACCCCTCCCTACAGACACTCCTCCAGAGGAGGGAATAGCTTTACTCGCATCGATTCCGCAATGATGAGATTGCTTCGTTCCTCGCAATGACAGGCTGAAAACACAAGACGTGAGACGCAAGCATTGCGTCTCTACCACCCACTGCGACTGTAAAATGCTTGCTATCTGAATTAACCTTCCATTTTGGCGGTTAGTTCAAACCAGCGTTCGGTTTTTTGTTCTATTGTATCTAATACCTTTTGCAGGTCATCGGCTTTTTTGGCTATGTCTTTATCGGCTATGGTACCGTCTGCAAATTCTTTTTCTATGGCTTCTTTTTGGCGCTCCAGGTCTTTAATTTCTTTTTCTACCTTGTCAAATTCCTTTTGCTCGTTAAAACTAAGGCCCGGCTTTACATTGTTCTGCTTCCAGTTTTTGTTATCACCCACAGGCTTAAGCTCGTTTTTGGCAGGCTCGGCACTGTCTTCATAACTACGGAAGTCAGAGTAATTGCCCGGAAAATCTTCTACAACGCCCTGCCCGCGGAATACAAACAGGTGGTCTACAATCTTATCCATAAAATAACGGTCGTGACTTACTACAAGCAAGCAGCCCGGATAATCCAGCAAAAACGACTCAAGCACGTTTAGCGTTACAATATCAAGGTCGTTAGTAGGCTCATCCAGGATAAGGAAGTTAGGGTTTTGAATAAGTACCGTACACAGGTAAAGGCGCTTAAGCTCGCCACCACTAAGGCGGTCTACAAAATCGTACTGTTTTTTGCGGTCGAACAAAAAACGCTCTAACAGCTGCGCGGCACTTATGGTGCGCCCTTTAGACAGCGGAATATATTCGCCATATTCTTTAATAACGTCTATAACCTTCTGGCCTTCCTTAGGGTTAATACCACTTTGGGTATAGTAGCCTATTTTTATGGTATCGCCGTGTACCACCTTGCCGCCATCTACCGGCATGGTTTGGGTTATCATGTTCAGGAACGTAGACTTACCCGTACCGTTTTTACCAATGATACCTATGCGCTCTCCCCTTTTAAAGTTGAAGCTAAAATTATCGAGTATAGTTTTATCGCCAAATTTTTTAGAGATGTTGTGCAGCTCAATAATCTTGCTGCCCATACGCTCCATATTAATTTCGAGCTCTACCACGTGTTCTTTGCGGCGGCTTTGTGCTTTTTCTTTAATAACATAAAAGTCGTCCTGGCGGCTTTTACTCTTAGTCGTTCGGGCCTTAGGCTGGCGGCGCATCCACGAAAGTTCTTTTACAAACAGGTTTTGGGCCTTGTCTATGCTGGCGTTTTCGGCGGCTATGCGTTCTTCTTTTTTCTGAAGGTAGTAGCTGTAGTTACCTTTGTACTGGTACAGCTTACCGTTTTCGAGCTCTATAATTTCGTTACATACACGCTCTAAAAAGAAACGGTCGTGCGTAACCATAAAGAGTGTAATATTTTCTTTGGCAAAGTAATTCTCCAGCCACTCAATCATTTCAAGATCAAGGTGGTTGGTAGGCTCATCCAGTATCAGCAAATCGGGCTTATTGATAAGGATAATGGCTAACGAAAGGCGCTTGCGCTGCCCACCGCTAAGGCTCTTAACCTTAAGCTTTAAGTCGTCCATCTTCAACTTGCTTAAAATCATTTTGTACTGGCTTTCAAAATCCCATGCGTTATGCGCCTCCATGCCTTCAAAGGCTTTTTGGTACGCCTCTGCATCATCTGGGTTTTCGAGTGCCTTTTCATAGGCTTCAATTACATGCAGTATTTCGCTATCGCTGGCAAAAATGCTTTCCTCTATGGTAAGTTCAGGATCAAGATTGGGCTCCTGGCTTAAAAACTGCATTTTTATTTCCTTACGGATAACCACCTGGCCGGTATCGGGCTGGTCTTCACCGTTTATAATTTTAAGGATGCTGGTTTTTCCGCTGCCGTTTTTAGCCACAAAAGCTATTTTCTGGTCTTTGTTTATACCAAAAGAAAGGTTTTCAAAAAGGGTGCGCTCGCCAAACGACTTAGATATGTTTTCTACTGAAAGATAATTCACTGCAATGATTTTTTGCAAAAGTAGGCTTTTTAGTGGGATTATACCACAGAGAGGCGCAGAGTAGCACAGAGATATGCAGAGATTATTTCACTATTTTTGGTCTACTACAATTTGCACTTATGTTTGAACGGATAAAAAAGCTATTTACATCTAAAGATAAAACTCCTAAACCTGAAGGATACATATGTTTCTGTTGTGGATTAGAACATCATGACTGGCCGGCTATTGCATATAATGAGCCTGAACATTATACTGACCCTACAGATGAAGAAAAAGCGGAAATCGCTACGTTATCCTCTGACTTTTGCGTAATACACTATCCTGATCGGACAAGTTACTTTGCAAGATGTGTTTTATTTCAGGATGTTATAGACTATAATGAAAAGCTTGATTATGGTATATGGGTTTCGCTAAGCGAGAAAAGTTTTACAGAATATAAAGAAAATTTTGATAACCCCGATTTTGAAAAAGTATATTTCGGATGGATATGCAACGACCTTTTAGGTTATGACACTACGACTTCAATTCCCTCAAGCGTATATACACAAAAAGGAAACAGCCGCCCCGAAATTGTACCCCACCAGGATTTTGACCACCCTTTTGTAAGAGATTATTATTCAGGCATATCTTTAGCCGAAGCTCATGACAGGATTGATAAGACTATTAACAACTCATAATATGCTACGCCCTAAACCTACAACTACGCTCAAACAGTTGTCACTGTTAGAGCTGGCAGTTAAGCGTATGTTCTCAACACCTCTTTAATATTTGCCTGGATGGTATCGGTATGGTTGCCGTGCTCGGCATTTTTAATGCGGTACTCCAACATTGTTTTACTGTGTTCCAGCTTCATTTTTGCATTGGGCTCTATTACTACAGGCTGCATGGTATTAACCAGCTTAAGGTTATGGGCATCAAAATCTTCAATAGCAATGGTTTTAGGGTTGAGCAGCTTGTAAAGGTTATAGCTGTAGTTATAAAACTTTGAAGGCTGCACAAAACTTTTACGCATTTGCTTCCAAAATTGTTTCTGTACTTCGGGGTGGCTATCGGGCACCGTGTCTGCCATAGCCTGCAATACACCCTGCCTTTCATAAAAGCCTTTCCTAAACTTGTAATCAAGCGCTGCAAGCACGCCGTAGCCCGATGCAAGCACCATTATGCCAACGCACCATTTGGGCCACTCCGGCACTACAGTACCGCCAAAACTTATAAGCAAAAGTACTGCAAAGGCTAAAAACCATGATGGCAGCCAAAACAGCCGGCCTTTTATACCCAAATATTCGGTAGCCGAAAGCAGTACAAACAACAAGTACATAAAAAGGAAGTTTACCTGACCTTTTGTAAAGCCATGGGCATAAAGGTAATCGTCTGCCTCAAGCTCAAAAAAGCATCCTAAAAATACTGCCAGGATGATACTCTGTATAAGTGCAAAAAAGTTAAAAACGATAAACATAAAAGTCAAGGTGATTAAAGGGATGCAAAGCTACATTTTTTAACATTTCAAAAAAGGCCAAAAGTATTAAAACCCTCATAAATTTTGAGTGTGCAAAAAAGCGCGAAAATGAACTCCGAAAGTGAAAAGTTAGCGTTAAAATGGTATTAAATTGAAAGAATTTCTCTATCGACTAAATATAGCTTAACCACCATTTTTTATGCGTGCTTTTATATTTATTATACCATCTTGACGGAAAATAACAAATAATGAGCACGCCGATCCACATAAGGTAGGTTACCCCAAGCGATACCCCGAAGCCCTCATTTGGCCTAAAGCCGAAGCTGATAAAGCCTGGTTTAAAGTTATCGGCAGTTTCAAAACCTTGTGCATAAAACATTACAACACACACTAAATGAATTACATACACATGTAGTATATAATAAAAGAAGGGTACACGGCCAAATATATTAAAGATATCTGTAAGTTTATTCTTTATACCCTCGAGCGTGGCGAGCACTAAAAGCCCGGGGCCCAGCGTCATACAGGCATACATTAACGATGGCGGGTACTTGGTTACATTAAAAAATGCCATTATGGTTTTGGCTGTGGTATTTTGTGCTACCCACGGCTTAGGATCGCCGTAACCATTTGAAAATCTCAACAATACAAATAAAGTACACAACAGTAACCCCATGCTAATCAGTACTTTTTGGCGATGCTGCGGCGTTACAAGGGTGGTATTGAACCATCTTCCCACAGCATAACCCAGCAGCATAATACCTGTCCAGGGCAGTATGGCATAAGCAAACATAAAGCTTACCGGGCCTACAGTATATACCCTAAACTCGGTCATTATGAGGATGTTGGCTATAAGACCAGCCTCGGGGTCGGTTATTGTTTGATAGTCTATTACGTTGTGAAACAGCGCAATAACAATACCTAAAGCGGCAAGCAACCAGTACCTGCCCCACACCAGTGCAGCCAGGATTACCATACTCCATCCTATGGCCCAAATGACCTGTGTGAAGAAGAAATTGAAGAAGATATTAAAGCTCCACCCAAAACCCACGAGGGTTAACTCCATGATAACCAGCCACAAACCACGGGTTAGCAGGAACCAGGACAGTTCTTTTTTAGTTTTGCGAAGGCTTTGCAGGTATATGGATGTACCGGAAAGGAACACGAATATCGGTGCACAAAAATGAGTAATCCACCTGGTAAAGAACAGTATAGGTGTAGTGGTTTCAAGATCTGTAGGGTCTTGTACCATAGCCGGGGTATGAAAGTAATCACGGCAGTGGTCTAACGCCATTATAGCCATAATAATACCACGAAGTACATCAATACTCTGTATCCGTTTGGTGAGGTTTTCCATAAGAGGTTGGTTTACAGCCGTAAATATAACAAAAGTTTGTTATATTCCCGAGATTTCTGAACTATACCTAAGCGCTGTCCCAAACAGAAAATAGCAACCTAACCTTTAGTATTTCAACCACTTAAAGATTTCTTTGTACGTAGGTTTTTTGCCATACATCAATATACCAATGCGGTATATTTTTGCAGCAAACCATACTACGCCAAAGAATGTTGCATACAGTATAGTAAGGGAACCCAGTACTTCCCAAATGGATACCCCAAAAGGTATACGCATCATCATTACAATGGGAGATGTTAACGGTATATAGCTAAATATAACGGCTACAGTACCGTGCGGATCGGTTATTACGGAAAAAAAACCAACATAAACCGCTAACATTAAAGGCATTATGATAGGCAATAGAAATTGCTGCGAATCGGTTTCGCTATCTACGGCAGCGCCTATAGCTGCATAAAGTGAGCTATAAAGGAAGAAGCCGCCTATAAAAAACACTAAGAATGAGATAAATAGCGAGAATAATGGGAGCTTTAACAACTCATTGATGTAAACCCCTACGCCATCGGCACTGGCCTGAGCCTGCACCTGGCCTGCTGCCCCACCCATTTGTACTCCAAAAATCGTTCCTACTACCATAAACAGGGTAAAACCCAGTATACACCAAATTGTAAACTGCAGCACACCTGCAAGCGATGTACCTACTATCTTGCCCATCATCAATTTAAAGGGCTTTACAGACGATATGATAATCTCAACAATACGGTTTGTCTTTTCTTCTATAACACTACGCATCACCATATTACCATAAATAATAACAAACATCATGATAAGATAGCCTGAAAGGCCACCAATGATAATTCTTATAAGGGTAGCTTCTTTAAGAGTTTCTTCCCCACTAAATTTGCTTAGTTTTATAACTGCATCGGCCTTAGCCTTTTCAATTTTATCATAGTCAAAATTGAGGACCTTAAGGTTGTCCTTAGTAACTTTATCGTTTATAACATGCTCTAAATTAGCCACAAAATCCATGTTAGGGCTATCGTTAGAGATGTACTGTACTTTAGTTTGCAAATCTGTAACAGCATATATTTTAGGCACATACAAAAGACCTTCATAATTTTTAGCCGCTTCGTCCCTTGCTTTTTCCAGTGGCATGGCGCTTAGATTTGTATAATGTATTTTTTTATCGCTCTTTAAGTCATGAAGCAGCATTGCTGACTGGTCATACACCGCAATTTTAACAACTTCGCCATTGTTAACACTTACAAGATAGCCTATTAGCGCTGCCATTGCCACTACAAGAACCGGGCTTAGGAACGTCATTACTATAAACGCCTTGTTGCGCACCCTGGCATTAAATTCCCTCTTTATAATTAATGATAAGCTCATGTTACTTTTTTTGGCTAACGGTTTGTATAAAAATGTCGTTTACGCTGGGTATCTTCTCCATAAAATAGGTTACATCGCCATGCTGCATAAGATACTGCATCAGCTCACGCGATTTAACTCCTTCAGGCAATGCAACTTCTAATTTAAGCTCGTCGTCAAGCGTTTTAAAGCTGGCTTTTTTAGTAGTGTACTTTGTACTGATATTGGCCAGCAGGTGCTCAAAATTTTGAGGTGCTATGCCCACCTCAAAAGTATTGGTGCGGTATTGCTTTTTAACGTCGTTTAACTCTCCTTCAATCAGCTTATTAGACTGGTGTATCAGGGCAATATGATCGCACATGTCTTCAACACTCTCCATACGGTGTGTAGAAAAGATAACCGTTGTGCCCTTATCGCGCAGCTCGAGTATCTCATCTTTAATAAGATTAGCATTTACCGGATCAAAACCGCTAAAAGGCTC
>JAZKDS010000046.1:4897-9213 GCA_040387455.1 Bacteroidota bacterium | reverse complement strand
GTATTTTCATAAGCAGAGTAATTAATATCATAATTGCGCTTTTCTGCGGTAATAATATCCTGGGTATATGCCTTCTCAGTAAAAGGCACTTCCATAATCTTCAGGCTGCCTACCGATTGCAGTTTTTCCGCTATTGAAAATTTAGTCTCATATTTTATTTCTCCGGCAAAACGTTCGTTGCTTATAAGCTTACTGTCTTCAAAAACTATAATCTTAGAAAGCTTAGACTTATAATCATCCTCAAATTCCTTTTTCCTTACGTCAGCCGTTACAGCATCGCTAAACAGTTCATTAAAATAAGGCTTATTAATACCGGTTACAGTATGTATGTTATCAAACTTCATAAGATTATCAGTAACCATAACAACGCTTTTGGTTTCCAGCCTGCTTGTAACCGCGTTTGTAAATGGTATGTGGGTAATACTATTTTTACTGTTCTCTGCCTTATCAAACGAAATATTAAGGGCATTGGCATTATACAGGCTTATGGGCAGCACCTTGTAAGGCAAATATTTATTGGTCATTTCAAGATACTGCTCTTTACCATCTATAAACACTCTCACAATACAGTGGTTAAAGTTTATTGCCGGCAGGTTTAGGCCATTAATGCCATTATCATTTGTTTGTATCAGCACCAAATTTGCCTTAAGGCCCGCACGCTCTGCCAGGACTACAAAAAGCGTAGAAACGTCTTTACAATCGCCCAGCTTTGTGGTTAGGGTTTTAGAAGGCTTTTGCGGCACATAGCCACTTTGCCTGAAATCCAGCGAGCTGTAGGTAATATTTTCTTCTATATATTTATAAATAGCATAAGCAATTTCATCCTGCTTAAGGTTTTGTGCTCCTTTGGGGAAAATTTCGTTGTATACTTTTAGGGTTATATTATCCATCTTCAGGGTTTTCTTAACCAGGTCGGCATACCAGTTAGAAATATCAGACCATGATTTAATAGAACTTACAGATATCTTACATACAATATCATAATAATTAGGCGCATAATCATCTATAAGGGTAATGGCCGGAACGTTTTTAAGCTCCCACTTTATATAATTACGCCCGTTTATCTTCTTTTTTTCAGGCTGCACTGTTCCATTGTTAACTTTATAATCAAAGGTTACATCATCCGGGTAAATAATGCCAAATGTAACCTGCTTAGACGGGTATGTGCCCGTAAGCTCATAATTTATAGTAAAGTCTTTATAAAACCGCCCATAACCATTGTTAGATGTTTCATATTCTATATGAATTACATCACCTACTTTCAGGTTAGTAAATACAATATTATCATAACCCTGTTCTCCGGGCTGCAGGCTGCCGTCTGGCTTAACAATTTCTGCTTTAATAATATTAATATTGTTTCCGTTAATATTATATTCTTTTAGCTCTTCAACACCATTTTCAGCAATTACCTCATATACATAGATAATTTTAGTTTTTCGTCCACCTTCGGGCAGTATATTAACTATATATTCATCCAGCAGTACATTTACACCATAATCGCTTGGCATTGCAGATCCTCTGCGCTGTTTTATTACATTATAAATATCTTTAGTAGCTACCTGGTCTGTAATATCGGGGGTTTTACTAATAGTATAAAGCGTTTTTCTAAGGCTGTTATTGCCGGAGTTATATTTAAGCGATTGTGTAAAAAGCTTTTGTGCCTCGGCAGTATTTTTAAGCGAGTTATAAGCCATGCCCTTTTTTTCCATCAGCTCAAAACTGTATGGAAAATTTTTAAGGCCCACATCAGTATATTTTAAAGACTGGTCATAGTTATTCTGATTATTGGCAATTGTTATGGCATCATTATACAGCTTATTAAAATACGGATAGTGTACAATGCGCTCCTCAATAAGCTTTTTGGCATCTTCTTTCCTGTTTACTGTATTATAATATCGTATAAGCGCATTTGTAGCATCCTGGTTATCATGCCTGCTTACAATCTCTTCAAGTATCTTTATGGTTTTATCCTTATCGTTTTTAATAGTGGTGTGCAGGCCCGAAAAAAGCAGGGCAAAAGAATCATTATTATAAGATATCTTCAAAATCTCGTCTATCTTTTCAAACGAAAGGTCTATTTCGGCATTTCTAAGCGCTATAATATAGTCATACAGCAGGCCATATAAAGGCGAGTTTAGTTGTTTGGCTTTATCCCTGTATTTTTCAAGCTGGGCAATATTAGCTTCCTTTAAAAAATCAGAATCCCTAAATTTATCTATAATGCAGTAGTAATAATCTTCATCCTTTAGGTGCATGTTTTTATTAATCTCATCTACTCTGGTTTTATTATCAGTATCAGTATAATAAGTAATAAGCATGCAGTTTATTAAAGAGCTGTTAGGGTACTTTAGGGCAAGCGGCTCTATAACCTCATAGGCTTTTTCGTGTTTATGATTGTTTATATAAGCATTAAAAAGCAATAGCTTATACAAAAAGTTACTCGGTTCTGCCTTGCATTTACTTATAAGATACTCTTCAAAAACGGGCACCAGCTCTTCAGGGCTAAGCTCTTCAAAGGTACTTTTTAAATAAGGCTGGTAGGTATCAAAATAATCAACACCGGTTAAAATATTTTGGTTTACATCGCTCAAAGAGGCAAAAAAGTAGTCATTGCCACCATCTATAGATGATTTTAACACCAGCCTGTTCATGCCTTTTTTAAGGTTAAATTTTATCCTGTAGGCATTAATACCGGCATCTTTAATTTTATCATTTACATAAATTTCAGTATCATCTACAAAAATCTTGAGGTCGCTGCGTGCGGTAAAGTTAAGCACTATCGTGCGGGCATCGGGGCTGTTTATAAAAGTTTGGGCATATATAATACCGCTGCCATACTCGCTTTCGTTACTGTAATAATGAAAACCTTCTGCCTGTGGTATTACCGGGTTATACCAGTTTACCATGCCATTACTGTTGGCATTAAACATCCTGTCGTTTTTAGCATACAATTCCGGATCATAATCCGTTTCGAGGCCGCTGCCGTTAAGGTTTTCAAAAACACCGCAAAACTGCCATTTTTCAATAGCGCCCAGCTTAGCCATATTAGTGGCAAAGCCATCATAATTACGCCTTCTCCTGTCAAAAATTGCTTTACTGTATACTACCTGCATATCATTTTTCCAGCCCTCTACAGATGCTATATAATCCATACGCTCATAAGCAAGATCATTATAGCCTTCAGAATTTACGTTTCCGGATACAAATGGATAGTTCCATAAAGAAAACAGCATGTTTTTACTATCAGGAAACTTTGAAAACGATTTTAAAAATGCCACGTCATACCATAATTTTCCTCTTTCCTGTTCAATCAGGGCATCCAGAATCAGCAGCTCGGCATCGGCATCCTTTTTATTCTTAAGGTCTTTGTCAAATAACTTACGGGCTTCTTCGCGCTTATTAGTAAGCAATAAATCCCACACTTTGTCCTTGGGGGTTTGGGCAGCTGCAACAAAACTTAGCAGTAGCAGCGCAAAAACAATTTTTTTCATTATAAAAATATTGAGGATTAATTCTTATTTTCCAGCAGCGGCACAAACCTGAACTCGCCCAGCTCATGTTTTTCAAACTGGGTTTCATTTTTACGTATCAGCAGGTTCATAATCTGTACAGCGCCATCGCCACCTACAGGTATCACCAGCCTGCCGCCTATTTTTAGCTGCGCCATAAGGGGCTTGGGTATCATGGGTGCACCGGCCGTAACAATAATACTGTCAAACGGGCCATAATTAGGCAGGCCTTTATAGCCATCGCCAAAAGATAGGTGCTTGGGGCGTATACCCAGTTTGGGCAATAATAACGATGTGGTTTTAAAAAGCTCATTTTGGCGTTCTACACTATACACTTTGGCGCCCATAGTATACAACACTGCGGTTTGGTAGCCGCTGCCGGTACCAATCTCTAAAATTTTGTGGTCTTTTTCTACCTGTAACAGCTGGCTTTGGTAGGCCACAGTATAAGGCTGGCTAATGGTTTGGCCCGCCCCTATCGGAAAAGCCTTATCCTGATAGGCATAATCTTCAAAACTGGAGTTTAAAAACAGGTGCCTTGGTATCTTTCTAATGGCTTCAAGCACATTTTTATCGGTAATGCCTTTTTGTTCTAAAACGCTTACCAATTGATTACGAAGTCCCTGATGTTTGGCGGTGTCTTTCAAAATAGAGCAGTTGATTTTTGGTAAAAATAGCAAACAAATTCGATAAAATCCAAATAGGGCTGCACTATCGCGCTATTAAAAATAGTATCAGCCTAATACGTGTTTTGGCCATTCTTTTTTTGAATTCTGAACTAAATAATGCTATTTTTGTTATAAAATA
>JAZKDS010000046.1:2624-4848 GCA_040387455.1 Bacteroidota bacterium | reverse complement strand
GAAGCCGGTAATGCCATAATGACAGCTTTAAATTATAATCTTATGCTAAAAGTTGGCGTCCTTGGCGCAGGCCACCTCGGTAAAATTCACCTTCGCCTGCTCAACCAGTCTTCAAAATACGAGCTTGTTGGTTTTTTTGACCCAAACAGCGATAACGCAGATAAAGTTTCACAGGAATTTGGTTACCGCAAATTTGACACCATAAGCGCGCTTATTGCCGCTGTAGATGTGGTAGATATAGTAACCCCTACCCTTTCGCACTACGATTGTGCCATAGAGGCCATTACTGCCGGTAAACACATTTTTGTAGAAAAACCCATTGCAAATACCGTTGCCGAAGCCGACGAAATAATGACGCTGGCACAAAAGCACGGCGTTAAAGGCCAGGTGGGCCACGTAGAGCGCTTTAACCCCGCTTTTATTGCCACCAAAGCCAATATAAACAACCCCATGTTTATAGAAACGCACCGACTTGCCGAGTTTAACCCCCGTGGTACCGACGTACCTGTGGTGCTCGACCTTATGATACATGATATTGATGTAATACTAAGCGTGGTTAACAGCCCCGTAAAGCAAATTAATGCCAGCGGTGTAAGCGTTATAAGCGACACGCCCGATATTGCCAACGCCCGTATTGAGTTTGAAAACGGCTGCGTAGCAAACCTTACTGCAAGCCGCATATCATTAAAGAACATGCGTAAAAGTCGTTTCTTCCAAAAGGATGCCTACATATCGGTAGACTTTTTAGACAAGGTGTGCGAAGTGGTTAAGATGAAGGACGCAGGGCGGCGTTGTCCATGAAGGACGCACCCGAAACACCAGGCGATTTTGACATGATACTACAAAATGCCGAAGGCATTAAAAAACAGATATACTTTGAAAGCCCCGATGTAGAGGCAAACAACGCCATATTAGATGAGCTGGAAACCTTTGCCGATGCCATAAACAACAATACTACCCCGGTAGTAACCCTTGAGGATGGCACCGAAGCGCTTAGGGTAGCGTACAGGATTATTGAGTGTTTTAAACAGTAATCTTTTCAGATCTGCTTATCATTCTAACGAAGGAATCTCATAGTTTTCAGACCCTGATTGTCATTCCGACGAAGGAGGAATCTCCTTTATAAAATATAACATTGAATTGCGTCTTCAGTGAAGACGCAATTTTTTTACCCAAACAAACCCACATACAATATAACCCAACCCAAACAAACCCAAACAAATGAAAAACATAGCAGTAATAGGTGCCGGAACCATGGGCAACGGCATTGCACACACCTTTGCACAAAGCGGCTTTAGCGTTAAGCTTATTGATGTAAGCGAAAAATCGTTAGATAAAGGCATGGCTACCATAGCCGCAAACCTTGACCGTATGGTGGCTAAAGGCACCATAACCGAAGAAGACAAATTTAAGACCATAAGCAACATTATTACCTATACCGATATTAAAGAC
This sequence comes from Bacteroidota bacterium, assembly GCA_040387455.1. Lineage (GTDB taxonomy): Bacteria > Bacteroidota > Bacteroidia > Flavobacteriales > Flavobacteriaceae > Flavobacterium. The sequence goes on along the minus strand of JAZKDS010000046.1, from coordinate 3,396 downwards.
GGCGTGGTAAATACTGATTTAGTGGTAGAAGCCGCTACCGAAAATGTTGACCTTAAACTTAAGATATTTAAAGACCTTGATGCTTTTTGCGATGCCAATACCATTTTGGCAACCAACACATCATCTATATCAATTACCCAGATTGCTGCTGTAACAAACAGGCAGGATAAGGTGATAGGCATGCACTTTATGAACCCCGTGCCAATCATGAAGTTGGTAGAAATTATTCGTGGGTACAACACCAGCGATGCCGTTACAAAAAACATCATGGAACTAAGCGAAAAGCTGGGTAAAGTACCTGTAGAGGTTAACGATTACCCGGGCTTTGTAGCAAACCGCATACTAATGCCCATGATTAATGAGGCTATAGAAACCCTGTATAACGGCGTGGCCGGCGTATATGAAATTGATACCGTAATGAAGCTGGGCATGGCGCACCCTATGGGCCCGCTACAGTTAGCCGACTTCATTGGCCTTGATGTGTGCCTTAGCATACTAAACGTAATGTATGATGGCTTTAAAAACCCTAAATATGCCCCATGCCCATTATTAGTAAACATGGTGCGTGCCGGCAAACTGGGTGTTAAATCGGGCGAAGGATTTTATGATTATTCAGAAAGCAAAAAAGCAGAGAAAGTAGCGTATAAGAAGTAAACAGTAATCAGTTATCAGATGGCAGCAGTAGAGACGCATTGCATGCGTCTCACGCATGGTATGTCATTTCGACAAAGGAGGAATCTCGATGCAGCATCATTGCGAGGAGGCGCGACGA
>JAZKDS010000046.1:0-2614 GCA_040387455.1 Bacteroidota bacterium | reverse complement strand
ATCGTGCCGTGATTTCAAAGCAGTAGAGACGCATTGAATGCGTATCACGCACAGTATGTCATTCCAACGAAGGAGTAATCTATTCCCCTAAATCCGTTCAATCCGCGGTATCCGCGTTCCAATAAAACAAAAGCCCTTGGCAAAAATAGTCCCTTTTAAAGCAGTGCGCCCCGCGCGCGACAAGGTAAGCCTTGTAACTTCGCGCTCCTATGACGAGTATAGCACAGCCGAGCTCGCCTCGCAGCTGGACTATAACCCGTTTTCGTTTTTGCACGTACTTAACCCGGCCTATGTTAACCAGCAAAAGTTTTCGGAAGAAGTGCGTTTTAGGGCAGTACATAATAAATACAACGAGTTTAAGGCCGAAGAAGTTTTAAAGCAGGAAGCCGCGCCCGTGTTTTACCTGTACGAAATTCAGAGCAAAAACCGTGTATATACCGGTATTATAGCAGGCACGACCATAGAAGATTATCAAAATAATGTTATTAAAAAGCACGAAGATACCCTGGCCTACCGGGTTGACTATTTTAAAGACTACCTGCACCAAACCGGCTTTAACACAGAACCCGTACTGATAACCTACCCTGATAACCCTGAACTAAAGCAATGGATAACCCAGCGCAAGCACAGGCGTCCGCTATATCTTTTTTCATCTCTTAATCGGGATAAGCACACGCTGTGGCGCATAAAAGATGAAGCTGAGATACAATGGCTGCAACAGCAGTTTGAGGGCATAGAGAGCCTGTATATTGCCGATGGCCACCACCGCTCTGCTTCTGCCGAAAGGCTGTATGAGCAGGACAAGGCCCTTGGCAACGCCAACCTTAATTACTTTATGAGCTTTTTAATTGCCGAAAACGATTTAAAGATATACGAATACAACCGCATTATCTACGGGCTTAACGGATTGAGCAGCAAACAGTTTTTACAGGCGCTTGCCATAGATTTTGAAGTGACCAACAGGCATTTGGAATTGTGGAAACCCGAACAAAAATTTGAGTTCGGCATGTACCTCAATGGCGAGTTCTATGCACTTAAGCTAAAAAATACAGCCTTTAAAAGTGTGCTCGAAGCCCTTGATGCCCAGATTTTATATGATAAAGTACTGCGCCCACTTTTAGGCATTACTGACCTGCGTAATGATGAGCGCATTGCTTACATACCCGGCAGCAAACCCATTACCACCATTAAAGAACTGATTGATGAAGGCGACTACACGGTTGGCTTTATGCTCTACCCCGCCTCTATTGACGAGATAAAGCAACTGGCAGATAACAACCTTATCATGCCGCCAAAAAGCACCTATATTGAGCCCAAATTCAGGAGCGGACTCATGGTGTATGAATTGTAATTGACGATTTGATACTGCGTCAAAAAGTCAGACACATGAATGTAAATTGGCAGCAAAAAGCCTAACTTTACCTTATAACTGCCGGAAATACCTGCAACCCATGGAAAACAAACCCAAACTGCGCACCGTTAATGTAACGCGCTACATAACACCACTTCGGGAAGGCGGCTCATTGCCGGCCCTTGCCGAGGCTGATGACGATTTTAATTACGTACTTAAATTTAAGGGGGCCGGCCACGGCACAAAAGCCCTGATAGCCGAGCTGCTGGGTGGCGAAATTGCCCGCGCGCTGGGCCTGCCGGTGCCAGAGTTAGTATTTGCTAACCTGGATGAGGCCTTTGGCCGTACCGAGGCCGACGAAGAGATTCAAGACCTGCTGCAGGGCAGCCAGGGGCTTAACCTGGCACTGCATTACCTGCAGGGCGCTATTAATTTCGATCCGGTAGTTACCACTGTAGATGCCCACATGGCCTCTCAAATTGTGTGGCTGGATGCCTTTATAACCAATGTAGACAGAACATTCCGCAATACCAATATGTTGCTGTGGCATAAAGAGCTATGGCTTATAGACCACGGTGCAGCCCTTTATTTTCACCATTCGTTTAGCGATCCCGAAGGGCATGCTAAAAGTCCGTTTGCCCTGATTAAAGACCATGTGCTGCTACCGCAGGCATCTCAAATTAAGCAGGCAGATGCTGAGTTTAAAGCATTGCTTACCCCACAAAAAATTAAAGATATAGTAGCGCTATTGCCAGATGAGTGGCTGCAATGGGAAGGGCTGGACCAATCTCCTGAAGAAGTGCGTAATGTATATGTACATTTCTTTATAACACGTTTAGAAAATTCTCAAATCTTTGTAACACAGGCACAAAATGCAAGACAGGCACTTATATGAGTATGCGGTAATCCGCGTGGTGCCGCGGGTTGAGCGCGAAGAATTTGTAAACGCAGGTATAATTGTGTTTTGCAAAAGGCAAAAATTTATTAAAGTTTTGTTTACCATAAATGAGGTTAAGTTAAACATACTATGCCCGGATCTTGATACGGAACAACTTAAACGTAACCTTGAATCTTTTGAGCGCATAGCCCACGGGGCTAAAGATGGCGGCCCAATAGCACAAATGGAATTTGCCGAACGCTTTAGGTGGCTTACAGCCGTACGCAGCTCGGTTATACAAACGTCAAGGCCGCATCCCGGGCTTTGCTTAAACCTGGAACTAAAAACTGAGGCATTATTTAAAGAAATAGTACTATAATAACTTT
>JAZKDS010000045.1:0-13076 GCA_040387455.1 Bacteroidota bacterium | reverse complement strand
AAAGAGGCGACAGATATTAACTACGACGATGCCATTGCCTACATGGCAGATAATATAGATACAATGGCCATATTTGCCGGAACCCATAATGAAGAAAGTTCATACAGGCTGATGAAGCTGATGAACAAGAAGGGTATTTCACCCGGCGATGAACGTTTTTGGTTTGGGCAGCTGTATGGCATGAGCGATAATATAAGCTTTAACCTGGCAGCACATGGCTATAACGTGGCAAAATATCTGCCGTTTGGCCCCGTGCGCGATGTTATGCCCTACCTTATACGCAGGGCAGAAGAAAATACATCGGTAGCCGGGCAAACCAGCCGTGAACTTAATCTGCTTAAAACCGAACGTAAGAGAAGGAAAAATTAAGAACAGAAGCAAAATACTTAAACTTTGCTTAAAACATAGCCTCGATATATTTTTTGGAAGTAAATTGAGGCTATGAAAACTACTGCTGATAAAGGTACCGTTACCGAATTTACAATCCATGCACCCCAGCTGGATAAGGATAAAACCATTTGGGTCTACCTGCCCGCTGACTATAATAATTCCGCACAAAGCTATCCTGTAATATACATGCACGATGGTCAAAATGTATTTAACCATGCCGAATCACCTAAACGCGAGTGGTTTGTGGAGGATAAACTGAACATACTGCACAGCGAGGCCATTATTATAGGTATTGAGCATGGTGGTGCCACGCACCGTATTGATGAGCTTACACCGTATAAAAATGATAAGTATGGCGGCGGCCACGCCGATAATTACCTTGATTTTATTGTTAATACCCTTAAACCATATGTAGATAAGGAGTACCACACACTTACCAGGGCGCAAAACACTACAATTTTTGGTAGCTCGGTAGGTGGATTGATATCGTTTTATGCACTTTTAAAATTTCCCGATGTATTTGGCAATGCCGGGGTGTTTTCGCCCTCATTCTGGTTCAGCGAAGAAATTTTTGAACTTATTAAATCGGTTGAAAGCATTTCAGGGCGTATTTACCTTATGGCCGGAGACCATGAAAGCACCAACATGATACCCGATTTAGAACGTATGGAAGTTCTGATTAAGGAGCGTATTAAAGAGCCATCCCAGTTACAAAAAAAGATTGCCTTAGGTGGCCACCATAACGAGAAGCTGTGGCGCCATGAGTTTGCAGAAGCGTATAGCTGGCTGATGGGTAATTGATTAATTTTGCTGTGCCCTAAACAGCGCCAATAAAATTTCAGGGTCAATAAGCCCGGTTTCAGAGCGTTGCATTTCTACCAGTACACCTTTCATGGCAAAAGGGCTCAGGCCCATGTTAATACCTATTTCCCTAATGGCTACCTGCTCATTATCATGCAGCACGCCATCGGCATGCATAAGCAGTGCCAGGCGGTAAAACTGTAGTATACGTTCGTGCTCTGTTTTAAGGATCTCTTTTTTTGCCGGATGGCTAAAAAGGGTTTCAAAAGTGTTTTTTTCTACGCGCAGCTGTGAGGCTACAATGCTCAAAAAACTGTACTCGCGCTCGTGCACCTCACCGTCAATTTTTGCAAAAGCTATCATTTCAGACAATAAACTAAGCTTTTCTTCGTATGTATTCATAAAACACCTTTTTTTGCTAAAGTATCTTTTTTGGCCTGAAAAAACAAACCGTTTTATGAAACCTTACTTATTTTTTATTATCGCCCTATTCAGTCTCAGTAGTTTAAAAGCCCAGCAAAGCACTGCATCGGGCAGTGTACAAACCTTTACGCTTTATGCGCCGCAATATGACCTGAATAAAAAAATATGGATATACCTGCCGCAGGAATATAATAAAAAGAATAAAAAATATCCTGTGGTATACATGGCCGACGGGCAAAATATCTTTGATAAAGCTACTTCATTTTCAGGCGAGTGGCGTGTAGATGAAACGCTTGATAGCCTTCAGGCTAAAGTAATTATTGTTGCGATTGAGCATGGTGGAGACCAGCGCCTTAACGAGCTTACACCTTATAAAAATGACGAATATGGCGGCGGCGGGGCCGATGTGTACCTTGATTTTATAATGCATACCCTTAAGCCGCACATAGATGCTTATTACCGCACTAAAAAAGACAAAGAGCATACAGGCATATTTGGTAGCTCATTAGGTGGGCTAACGGCTTATTATGCGGCTATAAGCTACCCCGACACCTTTGGTATGGCGGGTGTGTTTTCTCCCGCTTTCTGGATAAATCCCGAAATTTTTGGACTGAATGATTTTGCCGATACCCTTGACGCTAAAATTTATTTTATGGCCGGTGATGCCGAAAGTAAAGATATGGTGCCCGATATGGAGCGTATGGCTGCGCTTGCCACTAAGAATGCTAAATCGGCCAAGTTTGTAACTGAAAAAGTAGTTCCTGGCGGACAGCATAATGAAGCCCTGTGGGCCAAAGAGTTTGCGCAGGCTTTTTTATGGCTTACTAAAGAAGATTAAATATGATAGGTTATTTTACTTTAAAAGTGAGGTTGATAGGTTCGCCGCCTAAAAGGCCCGAAAGGGCATTAATAAGAGCCAGGTCGTTATAACCTGTACCGGTTAATTGTACAGAACTGCCGGTTACAGGCATTTGCATTACAAAACTATTGTTTGAAGAAAATTGGTATCGGCTGCCATCCATATAAATATAACGTGTTCCTGTTTTACCGGCATCAAAAGTATATAGGTATTTGCCAAATATATCTTCGTAATGCTTTGAATAATAGTCAAACTCAGCGCCTAATGATGGTTTTAACTGTGTGTCGCTAAAAAGCTTTGCCTGTTGCAGTGCATCTTTTAATGATAAAGGTATTGTGGTATTTTGCGCAAAGCATAACATAGTGGAAAATATTGTGGCTATGGTAAATAACTTTTTCATGGCATAATAGTTTGATACTCAAATATAACAAAAAAAGCGCCCTACTGGGCGCTTTTTGCATGTATGCTATTATTTATGGGAAAATACCCCTTTGTTTGTAAGCCATTTCAATCCTGGTAAGCGCTACTATATAAGCGGCAGTTCTCCAGTCTGTTTTAAACTGCTCAGATGTAGCGGTAACTTTACCAAAAGCATCTTCAATTTTTTTGCGCAGTTTTGTTATTACATCATCCATATACCATATCTCGCCGTTACGGTTTTGTAGCCACTCATAGTAAGAGCCTATTACACCGCCTGAGTTACAAAGGATATCAGGAATAATATCAACACCATTGGCAAGCAAAATTGCTTCGCCTTCGGTATCTGTAGGGCCGTTAGCGCCTTCGGCAACTACCATAGCCTTAATATTTGCTGCATTATCTTCGGTAATCTGGTTACCCAGGGCTGCAGGTATAACAATATCACAGTCAATAGCAAAAAACTTGCTGCTGTCAAAATCATGGTCGGTATAACCGTGAATTGTAGCATTGTCTTTTTGGTACTGAAGCAAATCTTCAGGATCCATACCGTCAGGGTTATAAATAGTTCCTGTAGCATCTTGTACGCCTACCAATATGGCGCCATTTAGGCTCATAAAGTGTGCTGCCCAGTAACCTACGTTACCAAAGCCCTGTACAATATATTTTTTGCCTTCAAGACTTACGCCTTTAAGCTTAGCCCATGCCTCAAGTGTTACTACAACACCAAAGCCTGTAGCTCTGTCGCGCCCTTCAAGACCACCCGATCCTACCGGTTTTCCGGTAACAACGTGTTGGTTTTTGCTACGCTCTGCCGGTGATTTTGTGCTCATATAGGTGTCAGCAATCCACGCCATCATTTGCGGGTTTGTGTTAACATCCGGAGCAGGTATATCGTGTTCCGGGCCTATGTTGTCGCCCAGTGCAAAAGTAAACCTGCGGGTAATGCGCTCAAGTTCTGTCTGAGAGTATTTTTTAGGGTCAAGCTGAATACCACCTTTACCACCGCCATAAGGCAGCCCGGCAAGCGATGTTTTCCAGGTCATCCAGGTAGCCAGTGCACGTGCGGCATCCAGGTCTACGGTTTCGTGATAACGAAGCCCGCCTTTGTATGGCCCCAGGAAGTTATTATGTTGTACCCTGTAGCCGGTAAATACCTCTACTTCGCCAGTATCCATTTTTACGGGAAAGTGTACTACAATTTCGCTATTTGTTACTGATAGGATTTTTTTAAGACTTTCGTCAAGGCCCATTACTTCTGCCGCCTTGTCAAACTGATTCTTTACGTTTTCGTACATGCCCATTTTTCTGGACTTAGCAACTGTTGCCATATATTTAATTTACAAGCTTGGTTTTTATAGGTTTAAATGCTAAAAAAGCTACACAAAGATATAAACATTTTTAACTACAATTATAAAATATCTAAAAAATATAGAGTTAAATTGTGATTTTTTAAATTAACACTTTTATTAACATTGTTTTTGTGCGGATATAATAATTAAGAGATTGTCAGTGAGCTACCCCGCATTTGTAGCGCTTAACTTAAACTTACACCAGCTCTGCTCAACATACCCTGTTATTTTTAGGGTTGGTAAAAGGCTTTTTGGTATATTTGCACCGCCTGCCCCTACCTAACATTCGGCAGGTATATTGACCATGAAAATTGAGCAAATTTATACCGGCTGCATTGCACAGGCAGCCTACTACCTTGAAAGCAACGGCGAGGCCGCTATTTTTGATCCTTTAAGGGAAGTGCAACCCTATATAGATAAGGCTAGCAAAGATAATGCCGCAATTAAATATATTTTTGAAACCCACTTTCATGCCGATTTTGTGTCGGGTCACATAGACCTTGCAAAAAAAACCGGTGCTCAAATAGTGTATGGGCCTACTGCCCAGCCGGCATTTGAGGCACTAATTGCTACCGACGATCAGGAATTTAAAGTGGGCGCTTACACCATTAAAGCCATACATACGCCGGGGCATACGCTGGAAAGCACCTGCTACCTATTGCTTGACGAAAATAACGCCATGCACGGCATTATTACCGGAGATACTTTATTTATAGGCGATGTAGGCAGGCCAGACCTGGCACAGGCACTTACCGAAGAGCTTACCCAGGATGTACTGGCATCGCACCTATATGATTCTTTACGCGATAAGATAATGGTATTACCTGATGATCTTATAGTATATCCCAGCCATGGTGCAGGGAGTGCCTGTGGTAAAAACATGAGTAAAGAAACTACTGATACACTGGGCAACCAGAAAAAAACCAATTATGCCCTGCGTGCGGATATGAGCCGCGAAGCGTTTATTACGGAGTTGCTTGACGGATTGGGTCGTCCACCGGCATATTTTCCGCAAAATGTAATGATGAATATACAGGGCTATGAAAGCCTTGATGCTATATTAGATAAAGGTGGCAAAGCACTTACCCCATCAGCATTTGAAGCCGTAGCCAATACCAATGATGCGCTTGTGCTTGATGTAAGGCATGAAGATGATTTTGTTACAGCCCATATACCCGGATCTATATTTATAGGCCTTAACGGCAATTTTGCCCCCTGGGTGGGTGCACTTATTATGGATGTTAATCAGCCTATACTTTTAGTAGTACCCGAAGGTAAAGAAACCGAAGCCGTTACCAGGTTAGCAAGGGTAGGTTTTGATAAAACACTGGGCTACCTTAGTGGTGGTATTGCTGCATGGCAGCAGGCCGGTTATGAAACCGACAGTATCCGATCTGTAAATGTAGATGCATTTGCTGATGATTATGCTAATGGAGACTGTACTGTGGTGGACTCACGCAAGCCCGGCGAATTTGAAGGTGGGCACGTGGTTGGTGCTATAAACATTCCGCTTGATTTTGTTAACGAGCAGCTTGCAGAAGTGCCTGTGGGGAAAGATTTTTACCTGCATTGCGCGGGCGGTTACCGTTCTATTATAATGGCAAGTATACTTAAAGCACGCGGTTATCATAATATGATAAATGTAGAAAAAGGCTTTGGTGGTATTAAAGACACATCGGTTAAAACTACCATCAATCAGCCTGCATCTTTATAGTATTTATAAATTTTAATTGCTTTTAATTTGCAAAAGATATTTTTAGATACTTTTGCACCTCATTTAAACAAACAAAAAATAACAAATGAAAAAATCGATATTGTTTTTAGCGTTGGCTGCTGTGGCATTAACGTCATGCAACAACCTTAAAGAAAACGAATATGAAATTACAGGCGAAATAGATAAATCGCTTGATGGAAAAAAAGTGATCCTTCAAAAATTGGGCGGCCAGTTTGGTTTTGTGCCTATTGATACTGTGGTTATTAAAGGTGGTGAGTTTGTTTTTAAAGATACCATTAAAAGCAGCCCTGAAATGTACTTTGTGAGCATTGATGGTATACAGGGTAATGCTAACTTTATAGCCGAGCCGGGTAGCATTGAACTTAAGATTGACAAAGACACACTTGCAAAATCTGTTACGGGTGGTACATATAACAACGAAAAGCTTGAGGAGTTTAAAGCAATAAGCAAACAAACTTTTACTGAAGAGCAGAAGTTTACAAAGCTTAATACACCTAAGCTGAAGGAAGCACAGACTAAAAATGATACGGTAACAATCAACGGCCTGCGCAAGCAATACAAAGCTATAATGGACAAGTCTGGCGAAAAATATGTTGATTTTATCAAAAAGGATCCAAAGGCATATTATAACCTATATATATTAGAGCAAGTTGCCAGGCTAAAAAGCATGGACGAAGTTAAAAAACTATTTAACGGCCTTGATGCCTCTGTTAAAGACTCTAAATATGGCAAACAGATAGCTAAATTTTTTGTTGACCAGGATAATCAGCTAAAAGCTGCTGAGGCAGGTCAATCTGGCCCTCAGGCTACCGGTGTTAAAACAGGCGATACTGCACCAGATTTTGCTGCACCGGGTGTAGACGGCAAACCTGTAACGTTAAAGCAATCTATGGGTAAAGTTACTATTATAGATTTTTGGGCTTCATGGTGTGGCCCATGCAGAAAAGAAAACCCTAACATGGTTGCCCTTTATAATGAATTTCATGCAAAAGGCTTAAACATGATAGGTGTATCTCTTGATAAGACCGGCGACGATGCTAAATGGAAAGAAGCTATTGCTAAAGATAAACTTGCATGGGTACAGGTAAGTAACCTTAAGTACTGGGAAGACCCAATTGCTAAGCAATATGGCGTTACCGGCATACCTGCAACGTTTGTAATAGATGCTAACGGTAAAGTTGTAGCAAGAGACCTAAGAGGTGCTGAACTTAAAGCTAAGGTGGCAGAGCTGCTTAAATAAGATAAAATGATTGTATTAAAGGGGCTTCCTGATAACGGGAAGCCCTTTTTTTATGCTTTATAAAAAAATATTATTTTGTTAACAGCTTATGTACAGGCTCTTAAAAAATAGTCGTTAAATAAGGCGTAAATATATTTGGAAACTTAAAAAACAGCACTATATTTGCAACCGCAATAGCGAATTATTTAACTCGTTACAGCCAAGGAGGGGAGATACTCAAGCGGCCAACGAGGACGGACTGTAAATCCGTTGAGAAATCTTCGAAGGTTCGAATCCTTCTCTCCCCACAAAAAAAGCTTCAGTGAAAACTGAGGCTTTTTTGTTTTTGAGCATGCACCAAGTGTTCAGATATTATTGATTACAAATTAATATATTACTATTTTAAAGTTCTGAGAAAATATTTATATTGCTCTAGTTAAAACCTCTAAAATAAAACAAACAAAATGGGACTATTTGACAAATTTTTAAAGAAACCTGAAACTTCTTCATTTACTTATTCTCCATCTGAACACGAAGGCTGGATTGGAATTTTAATGGCATGTATGGCCGCAGATGGCGATATGGATCCGTTTGAAATTGATGTTATGGCTAAAGCCGTGGCGCTAAAAACTACATTTACAGGTGTTGATTTTGGAGCGTTGCTTACAAAAGTTATGGATGCAAAAAATAAGCTTGGTGCAATGGGCCTTGTAGAAGCGTGTAGCAAAGTGGTAAAAGAAACAGATAAAGCTACTCTTTTTACTATGGCAGTTGAAATTGTACTTGCTGATGGCAGTATAGATACTGAAGAAGAAATGGTTGTTAATGCTGTTGCAAAAGAACTAAATATTGATGAAGTAATAGCCGAAAAAATAATTGAAGTTATGCTTATTCGTAATTATGGTAACCTTGTATTATAATGACTGACTTTAATGTTAAAGAAAATACCTGCTTATGCAGGCATTTTCTTTTTTAAAAACCAAGGTCGCGTTCTATCTCTTCCATTTCAATAAGGTCATGCGCCTCAAGCAGGGTAGGTACAATAACCATCTCATCCGGGGCATCATCATAATCAAAGCCCGGCACTACCAGCACAAACGATTTTTTAGCCCCTCTGTGCATGTTACTAAGCGGCAGGTAGGCCAGCATACCTTCTATGGTAATGGCGCCATCCTGGCTCAGGTCTAGTATCAGGTTTTTATCTTTAAAAGTATTATACTCTTTGGTAACGGCGGCAAGAAAGTCTGCCGCGTTGCCCTTAGTATCTTTTATAGTAGTGGTATGTCCTTTTTGTTCTACTTTCATTTTTTGTGAAGCTTGTAAGCTTCTGAGCCGCTTAGCTGCTTAGCGCTAATAAGCTAAGAAGCTTGTTTATTGTTTTATTTTAGATGCCAGCAGGTATATAACGGCCATGCGTATTGCTACACCGTTTTCTACCTGTTCTAATATTACCGACTGCTGAGAGTCGGCCACATCGCTGGTTATCTCTACGCCACGGTTTATGGGCCCGGGATGCATTATTATAATTTCTTTATTAAGCGAGTCTAACAGTTGTTTGTCAAGTCCGTATTGTTGAGCATACTCTCGTGTAGAAGGAAAGTAGTTTACATCCAGCCTTTCGTTTTGCACACGCAGCATATTAGCCACATCGGCCCACTCTAAGGCTTTGCGCAGGTTAGGTTCTACCTTAACACCAAGCGACTCAATGTAGCGCGGTATAAGCGTTTTCGGCCCACATACCTTAACTTCGGCGCCCTGCATCTGCAAGGCAAATATGTTAGACAGGGCTACGCGGCTGTGCAGGATATCGCCCACAATAACCACTTTTTTGCCTTCTACGCCACCCAGTTTTTCACGAATGGTAAAAGAGTCCAGCAATGCCTGTGTGGGGTGCTCATGGGCTCCGTCTCCGGCGTTTACAATGCTTGCATTAACATTTTTTGAAAGAAAATGGGCAGCACCCGGTTTTTCGTGGCGCATAACCACCATGTCTACCTTCATAGACAGGATGTTGCTCACGGTATCTATAAGGGTTTCTCCTTTTTTAACAGATGATTGTGCCGCGCTAAAGCTTATTACATCGGCGCTAAGCCTTTTTTGTGCCAGCTCAAAAGACAGCCTTGTGCGGGTACTGTTTTCAAAAAATATGTTGGCTATGGTAATATCTCTTAACGAGGGTACTTTTTTAATAGGGCGGTTAATTACTTCCTTAAACTGGTCGGCAGTTTCAAAAATAAGGTCGATATCATTTTTAGTGATATACTTTATGCCAAGTAAATGATTAACGCTGAGTTCTTTCATTTTTAGTTGTTGTTGCTGTTTGCGTGTTATATTAAGTATACCGTGTCTTCGCCATCATTTTCCATCCAAGATACCTTAACTTTTTCGTTGTTAATGGCATCAACCTGGCGGCCTCGATAATCGGGCTGTATAGGCAAATCGCGGCTAAAGCGGCGGTCTATAAGCACCATAAGCTCTATGCTGCCGGGGCGACCAAAGGACTGTATGGCAGTAAGGGCTGCACGAATGCTGCGGCCGGTATACAGTACATCGTCTATAAATACTACTTTTTTATTTTCTACTATAAAATCTATTTCGGTTTTATTTGCCTCAAGGGGTTTTTCATGCCTGCGGAAATCATCACGGAAAAAAGTAATGTCAAGATTACCCAGTTGTATGGGCGGCACATTGTATTCTTTTTCGAGTATGTTTTTAATGCGGCTGGCTACAAAGCCGCCACGGGGCTGGATACCAATAAGTACTGTGTTAGAAAAATCAAGGTGTTTTTCTATTAACTGGCAGGCCAAACGGTGCAGGATGATATTGACTTCGCGGCTTGTAAGCAATATTTTATGGCTCATGTTGCGGTATTTGTTCGGAGTGTAAAAGTAGGCAAAAAATGGTTTTATAAAAAGCAATATGGCTACAAATGCAAACCCTTAATTTTTACCCAATTGATTTATTTTTAAGAAAAACCTGTCAGGCAAGTTTTACCTTTAATTATCAAATAACCTTTAAAACAAAACATTATGCAAAACAGGGTAATAAAATTATGTGCATTTGCCATGTTGCTTAGCTTAGTAACAGGCTGCGAACTTGTAGGCGATATTTTTCAGGCCGGTATGGCGGTGGGCATTTTTGTTGTAATTGCCGTAGTGGTGCTTATCATATGGTTAATAAGCCGTTTTAGGAAATAAAAAAAAGCATCCGCTTTAAGTGGATGCTTTTCAATCAATTTTTAAGCCTGCGCTTATGCCTCAAGTGCCTGTTTAATAGCAACCTCTGCCTCAGCAGCTTTAGACATTTGCGCATACTTAAGTGCAGTAAGGCCCCTTTCGTCGGCAGTCTTAATATTTGCACCTTTTTCAAGCAATAGCTTAATAATGTCTACACGGTTGTATCGTGCGGCAACCATCAGCGGCGTCATGCCGTTTGATCTTTCGTTTACGTCGGCTCCGTATTCAATGAATTTCTTTACCGTTTCAACGTCTCCTTTTTGTATGGCAACTGCAAGCGGAGTGATGTTTCTATACTCTCTAACTAACTCAAATTTTGAAACACCAGTTGTTGCTTGTGAAGCCATAGTTACATTACTGAATGCCAACAGGGCAAGGCCTAAATAAATGATCGTTTTTTTCATGATAATTGAATTTTGATAATGATTGATTTGTATTGTTTTTATTATTACCGGATGATTAGCCCGTTTAAAGTAATAGACGCTTGCAACCCAATAAACGTTACATAGATTTTTGTATTTAACATTTTTTTAACATACATAATCTTACTATGCCTGCATGGTATTTTGGGCTTAAAGCTTAATTTTATTACTGTTACAGTAATAAAATGTTGTAAAAAAATAATACGTAAAAGATACCTACTTTTGTTTAAAATTTTTCAGCATGTCATCTCACCACATTGTTCGCGACGACCAGGAACCCGCACTTATAATAGCCAATGGCCAAGCCTGTAGCCCTGAACTTATGGGGCAGCTGTTAGAATGGGGCCCGCTTGTTATAGTGCTTGATAGCGCCATTGAGCGTGTTATAGAACTGGGTATTAAGGTAGATGTGCTGCTGGGCGATTTTGACCGCGGGTTTGACCCCGAATATTATAGCAACCTGCAATATCCGTTAGAAATTGTGCATACGCCAGACCAGGATAAGACTGATCTTGAAAAGGCTTTTGATTATTTAATTAAAAGAAAGATACCTGCCGTAAATGTTATTTGGGCTACCGGCCGCCGTGCCGACCATACTATCACTAACATTACCAATATAGTACGCTTTAGGGATACCCTTAAAATTGTGGTGCTTGATGACCATAGTAAGGTTTTTTTACTGCCTAAAAAATTTGAAAAATGGTATACCGCCGGTACACCCATATCGCTTATACCCATAGGCACGGTTGGGGGTATACACTCTAAAAATCTTAAATATCAGCTTAATAATGATGAGCTTACCATAGGCTACCGCACCGGAAGCAGTAATGAGGCACTTGTTGATGGCCTTGTGACTATAGAACATGCCGAAGGCGATTTGCTGCTGATGGAGTGTTTTGATTAAAAAGTCAGAATTTAGAATTCAGAATGAGCTTCACTCAAGACTGATTAAATTATATAAAAAATAAAACGCGGATTCCAATTATTGGAATCCGCGTTTTTGTTTGAGTGAGGTTTATTCTGAAATCTTACTTCTAATTTCTAAAATTATTACCCTCCGTATTCTTCGCCGCCGCCATCCTGGCCACGTTGTTGTTGCTGTTCTTTTTGCCTGTCCTGTTTGGTCATGTTAAACCGGTAGGTAAAGCTAAGCGTTACCTGTCTTTGTCTCCACTGCATTTCGCTGTAAGAGCTAACCTGCCCGGGGATATAAGTTTCATTCTTCATCTTACGAGAGTTGAATATATCCTGAACGTTTAATGATACTGTGGCTTTATCTTTAAGGATGTCTTTGCTTAGTGCGGTGTTAGCGCTGGCTACACCCACACGGCGGCCCTGTGCATTGTTCTGCGGCCCTTCATAATTACCGTTAAGCTGCCAGTCGATCTTCCATGGCAGGTTTATTTTACTGTTGATGCGCGTAGTAAAGGCATAAGCAGTATTATTAAAGTCCTGGAAAGATGTTGTGGTTTCGCCACTTACAGGATCGGTGTAGTTAAAGGTGTAATCGCCTTGTGTTTCATTCCTGTAAAAGTTGAAGTTGCTGTTTACCCTCCACCATTTAAACGGATTGTAGTTGATGTTAAACTCAAAGCCAAAACGATATTCTTTAGCAAGATTTATAGGTGTTGTAATGGTAATAGGCGTGCCATCGGCTGTAGAGCCGTTTCTTTGACGCACAAACTGAAAGCTGTCATCGGTCATATTTAGGTAAGCCGAAGTATTTAAGGTAAGCTTGCTCCATTTTTTCATGTAACCGGCATCAATAGAGTGGGTTTTAGACGGGTTAATGTCCGGGTTACCCCTAAAGATGTTGATGTTACTCTGCAGGCCGCTAAACGGGTTTAAGAACCTGCCACGCGGGCGGTTGATGCGGCGTGCATAACTAAGGCTCAGGCTGCTGCTTTCGCTAAATTCATACGAAAGAAAAGCTGTAGGGAAGAAGTTATTATACTTTTTGTTGTTGTACTCGCCGGTGGTAAGCAGGTTAACATCTATATTAGAGTCTTCCCACCTAAGGCCCAACAGGTAAGAAAAGCTACCTACTTTAGACCCAAATTGAGAGTATAGTGCATTAATCTTTTCTTTATACACCAGGTGGTTGGTATAATTAGGATTATTTTCATAATCGCCATCTACCAGAGTTTCTGCACGGGCATCAGTATCAAGCTGGCTAAAGCTGCCACGGTAACCGGCTTCAAATCGGCTTTTTTCGCCTATAG
>JAZKDS010000044.1:389-2873 GCA_040387455.1 Bacteroidota bacterium | reverse complement strand
AATAGGGAGAAATTCTATTCAGCAGGCTGTCCTGAACACCGGTAACGTGCTTAAAATCAGCGGTAGAATTAATCCATTTACCAGATTTTCTATAAGCAAGCAGCTTGTCAATTTCAACATTGCTCATACCCCGCACATAGCCCTTATAATCAGTTATATAGTTGGGGTTAAAAGGATAAATGGTGTCTTTCTTGCCCTGTTTTTGGGCTTTGAGATCATTAATTTCGTCCTGATGAGCAAGCCACTGAGTTTCGGCCTCAGATTGTTTTTCTTTAGAAGAAACACCTACAGTATTAAAAACGTAATACACTGACTGAATGATAATTACAACTAAAAACAGCGCAATAATACCTTTACGCTGGCTTTTAGAATAGCGGTAAAAAGGACTGTTTTTCATGAGGAGTGAATAAGCTACAAATCAAATACCGAACTACGCTTGGTATAAACCATGTCCTTGATTCTCAACCAAAAAGCAAGTGTAAGGTATATTGCAAACCATAGGCCGGCCGTTACAAAAGAGATGTAAATAAAGAACAGGCGCACGTTTGTGGCACGCATGCCCAGCTTATCTGCCACGCGCGATGCAACCGCAAACCCATGACGCTCAGCAAAATGCCTTATATTAGTTACTATTGACATGCTAAAAAGTTTAAGGTTTCAGGTTTGAAGTTGGCACTCAATACCTGAAAACCAAAGGTATAACAAAAGATCATCGCTTCAAAATTTCGAGGCCAAAAGCGCACTGCATACAGCGTTTGTGGTTACAGTACTCATTTTTAAGCTGTAACAAAGACTGCGTATCATAAGCCGATTGCGGCACCATTTTAAACTGCCTGAATTTATCTATAACTGCATTATTCTCAGGGGCTAACTGCTGCATCAGAGCAATAAGCTCTTCACTGTTTTCTTTACCGTTGCTTTTAGCATAAGCAAACTTAAATGGCAGTATAGTATTGATTATCAATAACTCTACGAACGATTTTGAGAGCTGTTTGCGCTTTTTAGTACTCTCCTTATCAAAGCGGTAATGGGTATTCCAGTAAGGCGCGGCCTGCACTTCAAAAACGCTGTAAATATCCTGTAATGTATTGGTTGCTATAAGCTTAGAAAATAGGTTTTGATGTATATGGTACAACTGCCCCAACTGGCTCAGGCGTACAGTAGGAAAGTTATCGGGTCGGTGTTTAAAAAACTCAGGAACAGGCACATAGGCCGGATCCAGACGATGTTTGTGGGTTATATAACTGTAACGTTGCTGTAAATCTTTGGCGTACAGATCTTCAAAGTCGCCGTTAAGAAACCCAATGCGCCCAAACAAGAGTGCCTCAATATTCTCAGGCTCAAAACTTTCCTTACGCAACAAGCTAAATGGCAATGATTTAGCCAATTCAAAAAAGGATTGTCCGTTAGTATTTAACCCAAAGTTTTTGGCTAAAAAACAGAACAATACCGCTTCCCAGTCGCCCCCAAGTTCTTCAGCTAACTGCAATATAGGCAATGCTTTACGCTCTAAACGTTCAAAAAACAGGCGTTCTTTCCAGTTCTCTACAACAAAGCTATCAAGGTTCTCTAACTCCTTTTCGCAAAAAATCCAGGTCTTGGCTGCTGCCAGAGCAGTATAGCCGTCAATTAAAACGCTATCTATATGGCTTTTAAGTTCCAAAACAGGAATTTCTGACCCATCTTTACGTAGCACTTCGGTATCATGCTCCCATACAACATGTAAGATTACACTGTCATAATTGGCATCCGTTTCATGATGGTGCAAATACCAGTCAGATGATTTTAGGTGTATCTCAACATTGCCGGCCCATTTTTGGTTTCCTACAATTATTTGCGCATTAAAAAAGTCAGGCCCGGCCAGCTGAAGGTACCGCCCCGCATTTAGAATTTGCAACGCTTCGCCCTGCACCGTATTGAGGTTGTGCTGGTTAAATTTTTTAAATTGCCATACATGGTGCAGAAAGTCTTCTTTCATAAGCCGGATTAGACTACGAAAATAGTCAAAAAACAATAATTATTCGTTGAAAAAATTAAAGCTTAAAAATGTAAGAAAAAAGTAAAAATCCCGAAACCAATCAAAAACGCAAACACTTAAAAAACAGCAATATATAAAATTTACATGTTTTAATATTTCACTTTTGGAGTTTGGAATCACGTGTTTTGCACACTTAAATATACATTATTTTTCACTACGATTTAAAATCGTTTTAAGCTTTATATTCATTTTTTTCAGGAATGAAAGTTAGCTAAAATTTACATCTGTTATATTTGCTACATGAAAAAAATTTTAAACCTAATTATACTGCTGCCAATTTTTGCAATTGCACAAAAACAGCCTAAAGCGGTTAAAGTTACCTACCAAAAATCATATCTGGGCACCGTTCAGGATGTCGATAATCCCATCATCATTTATAGCGATGCTAAACAAACCCTGGTTACCTCTAAAAAGGCAGGCGTGCGCCCTATGGCCAGCCCTACCGA
>JAZKDS010000044.1:0-379 GCA_040387455.1 Bacteroidota bacterium | reverse complement strand
ATCACACTGACAGCACTTACATTCAGCTGGCCGTGTTGCATAATGATTACATGCTGGCTACAAAAGACTCGCTTTCCCTAAAGCGCCAAACCTTCGAGCTGCTGCCCGAAACCAAAAAAATACTTGGCTACATCTGCCACAAGGCCAAAACCATCATCAATAGTAATACTATCGAGATTTGGTATACAACCGAGCCGTGCCTTAAAGGCGCCCCGTCTGTACTGGGTCAGGAACTGGGCCTGGTGCTGCAAACCGTGCGTAACGGTAATTTTGAAGTTTTGGCTACCGAGGTAAAGAAACAAAAAGATGTTTCGGCCTACCTTGATGTGTTGCTGCCCAACCAGCCCATGCTGGACATGCTTACCTACCGCGACATAAT
>JAZKDS010000043.1:8135-8680 GCA_040387455.1 Bacteroidota bacterium | reverse complement strand
TACCTAAAAATTAGATTGAATTATAATGAAGTCATAAAGTTTAAAAGTCGAAAGTCATAAAGTGAAAAGTCGGTATCGGACTTTTCACTTTATGACTTTCGACATTATGACCAATCTTGAACTCCGAAAGTGAAAAATTAAGCACTTTTTGAGGTAGATATGTAAGAATTTACTTTATTGTTATCCTTACAAAGAAAATGTTAAAAATGAATTTTAACCCACCCGGAATTTAACTCAAATTTTAGTTATTCGTTTTTGCGAAGGAAGGTAAAATCAAGCTGTTTTTTAACCAAATCAGCGTTCTTAACTTTTACCCAAACTTCGTCGCCCAGCTGTAGCAGGTTATGCGTAACCTCGCCAACCAGAGCATATTGCTTATCGTCAAAGGTGTAATAATCGTCTTTAATTTCACGGATGCGGCACATGCCTTCGCACTTGTTACTAACAATCTCTACATAAATACCCCACTCTGTAACGCCAGAGATTACCCCCAGGAACTCTTCGTGCTGATGGTCAAGCATATACTTAACCTGCATATACTTAAT
>JAZKDS010000043.1:0-8089 GCA_040387455.1 Bacteroidota bacterium | reverse complement strand
GTCGCGCTCTGCATTGGCTGCCAGGGCCTCCATAGTAGAAGAGTGCGTACACATCTCCTCATAATGGTCTTTATCGGCCGTGGCACCACCATCAAGATAATGCTGTAACAGCCTGTGTGCCATTACATCAGGATACCTACGGATGGGCGATGTAAAGTGCGAATAGTAGTCAAACGCCAGGCCGTAGTGGCCTATGTTATCTGTACTGTACTTGGCCTTGCTCATACTCCTGATGGCCAGGGTATCTACAAGGTTTTGCTCTTTTTTACCCTGAACATCTGATAATAAGTTATTTAACGACTTAGAGATATCTCCCTTAGTCCTGAAATCTATCTTATAGCCAAATTTAGCTATAACGGTCTGTAAATTAATCAGTTTATCTTCATCCGGCTCATCGTGTATACGGTATACAAACGTTTTCTCCGGTTTTTGCTTGCCTATAAACTCAGCTACTTTTCTGTTAGCCAGCAACATAAACTCTTCAATAAGGTGGTTGGCATCTTTAGCCTGCTTAAAGTATACACCGGTAGGCTCTGCCTGCTCATTAAGGTGGAATTTAACCTCTACTTTATCAAACGATATGGCACCGTTAGCCATACGCTTGCTCCTCAATACTTTAGAAAGCTCATTAAGCTTAAGTGTAGCAAACTGAATCTCGGGCGAAACGGTATACTCCTCACCTGTTAATGATATTTCGGCAGCAATGGTATTGCCTTCTGTTTCAATAATATGCTGGGCTTCTTCATAGGCAAAACGCTGATCTGAATAGATAACCGTACGGCCAAACCACTGGTTCCTGACCTCTGCCTTTTCTGATATTTCAAATATGGCCGAGAAGGTATACTTTTCTTCGTGCGGGCGCAGTGAACAGGCATAGTTGCTCAGCACCTCCGGCAGCATGGGTACTACCCTGTCTACCAGGTATACCGATGTGGCACGGCTGTAAGCTTCGGCATCCAGTATGGTATTCTCCTGCAGGTAGTAAGACACGTCGGCAATGTGTATACCCACCTCATAATTACCATTTTCCAGCTTTTGAAACGATAGAGCATCATCAAAATCCTTAGCATCTTTAGGATCTATGGTAAAGGTAAGCACATCGCGCATATCCCTTCTGCGGGCTATCTCTTCAGGATGTATTTCGGTATCAATTTTTTGTGCAAACACCTCTACATCAACAGGAAAGTCTGATGGCAGGCCGTATTCTGCAAGTATGGCGTGTATCTCGGTATTATGCTCCCCGGGCTTGCCCAATACTTTTACCACTACACCAAACGGGCTGTCGGCCTTAGCGGGCCAGTCTTCCATCTTAACCAGCACAACATCACCATTTTCGGCATCGCCTAACTTGTTTTTAGGGATAAAAATATCCGTATACATTTTTGGGTTAGCCGTGCTTACAAAAGCAAAGTTTTTCTGGATATCTATAACACCCACAAACTCTGTTTTGTGGCGTTCTAATATTTCAACTACTTCACCTTCAGGCCTGCGACCCCTCCTCCTGTTGTATATATATACCTTAACCTTATCTTTATCAAGGGCTTTGTTAAGGTTATTTGTGGGTATAAACACATCTTCTTCCAGCTCCGGGCTAACAAAATAGGCCGTTTTTCTGCTGGTCATGTCAATCTTTCCTTCTACATAGTCAGCTTTGCTAATCACACGGTAGGTACCCCTATCGGTCTCTTCAATCTTTTCTTTACCGGCTAACAGCTTCAGTTCTTTAATGATCTGGTTGCGGCTCTCGGTATCTGTAAGCTCGAGCACAGCGGCTATTTGCTTGTAATTGAATGATTTATTAGGGTCCTTAGATAGTATCTTATAAATTTTGTGTGAAAAGTCTTTTTCTTTTTTAACTGACGGTCTTCCGTTCTTCTTATTCATATATAATTTTAATAATGCAGGAAATTTACGAATAACAAATAGATTTGAAGGCCTCTTTAATGAAATAATAACGTTTAAACTGCTACCTTTATACAGATATTACCTATAATTTACGCTATGGATCAGTTTATAACCGCAGCCGTATTTACCTATCCTCATGAAATAGCCATACTGCGCCACCTGCTGCAGGATGCCGGGCTTACCTTTTACTTTGAAAACGAAACCATGGCCACCTTTGCACCCATGTATACGCATGCCCTGGGTGGCATCAGGCTAAAGGTGCACAAAAACGATCTTGACACCGTTAAAGAAATCCTGAACCAACTTAATACCGATACCAACCTAAAAATAGTTTGAATCAATTTTAAAGTTGTCAACATTTATTAAATACAAATAATTCTTTCTTTTAAATTTTAAAAAATTATGGTGGTTATTATAGCGTGTTGATAAGTGTGATAACTTTTTAAGAGCATGCAAAATTTGTGACTTATATAAACTTATACAAAGGTTTCAACAATGTTAAGCAAACGTAAAAATATAAAGATGAGGTGTTTTCGTGATTTTCGCTTTGAGTTATTAACAATGGTTGATTACTGCTTTTACTATACTTTTTTTGATAAATTGCTTTGTTAATAATTGTTAATAAACCCTGTTAACGTTTTCATAACATTACCAAAACATTGTAAGAAATAAATTTGGAATTGTGGTTGGAGTTTTTGCATTATAAAAATTTTGATATGATTCAAAAAAACATGTTGTTTTCCATTGCATAGTTATCAACAAAGTTGTTGATTTTGCATGTGCTTTGTTTTCAGGCTATTTAAATAGTTACTAACAACGTAGGATTTTAACAAATTTATTAGTAGTATATAAAGGAATAAATAACTAAAATATTTTGTATCAGGCACTTTAATATATTTTGCAGCATGTAGTTTGTTTGATACCTTTGCATTAACACAACAATATACATAACTATGAAAATTTCTATAGGAAACGACCACGCAGGCCCGGAATATAAACATGCTATTGTGGCCCACTTGCAGGCGAAAGGCATTGAAATTATTAACCACGGTACTGATACTGTTGATAGCGTAGACTATGCCGACTTTATTCATCCGGTTGCAAGCGATGTTGAAAACGGTACGGTTGACTTTGGTATTATTATATGCGGTAGCGGTAACGGTGCAGCCATGACAGCTAACAAGCACCAAAAGATTCGCGCTGCACTGTGCTGGACTAAAGAAATTGCAGAACTGGCCCGTCAGCATAACGATGCTAACATACTTAGCATACCGGCACGTTACACCAGCAAAGAGCAGGCTATTGCTATGGTAGATACTTTTTTAAATACAGCATTTGAAGGTGGCCGCCACCAAACCAGGATTGACAAAATGCCTTGTATGTAGGCTTATTTTATAAAAAATTTTCCCGCTCAGGCGGGATTTTTTTATTTACAAAAGGTTGGGTTGCTTTTTAAAAACCCCTTTATTTACAGGCGTTAGGCACAAATGCCGTAAAGATGCCGTACTAAAACCGTTACATTAGGCAGTGGTACCGTGGTAATTTTGTACCATAATCTTAAAACAAAAAACAATGACAACCATTGGTAAAAAAATTGCTGTAATAAGGAAACAAAAAGGGCTGACACAAGAAGAAGTGGCCGACCTGGCAAAGATAAACCTGCGCACCCTGCAGCGCATAGAAAAGGATGAAACCGAACCCCGTGGCAATTCGCTACAGGGCATATGCCTGGCGCTGGGCATTAATGTAGAAGAGATTGTAGATCATGGCAAAATAGAAGATAAAAGTTACCTGGTGTACCTACATTTATCTGTACTAACAGGCATAGTAATACCTTTTGGCAACATTATACTGCCGCTTATTTTGTGGCTCAACAAGCGCGACAGGATACACGAAGTGTATAAGCAGGGCACCAACATACTAAACTACCAGATACTATGGGCTATTATTACTAATGCTTTGTTTTTTACTTATATCATGCTGAAAATAACCAAAGCACAATTTTATAATGAGTTTGCCTATGCGGCGATAGCTTTGTATTTGTTGAATTTTATTTACCCTGTAATCAATGCAATACGGATAAAGAGGGGAGTGGTAAAAAACTTTTATCCTGTAGTGATACCGTTTATCAGATAGCAAAAAAAATCCGCCAACAGGCGGATTTTCTTATTTTATGCGGTGTTTGGTTATCAAACTATCCTAATACATGCTGTGCAAGTACTTTTTGCACGTCATAGATATTAACCGATTTGTTGAATTTCTTGGTGATGCTTGGCACAGCCTCGCTCGATACCCATATTTTAAGTTCGGCATCAAGGTCAAACGTACCGGCAGTTTCTATGCTAAAGCGGGTAATGCTTTTGTAATTAATACTTAGGTACTCTACTTTTTTGCCTGTAAGGCCTTGTACATCTATTACAATAAGGCGCTTGTTTGTAAAAATAAATGTATCGCGAATAAGCTTAAAGCCTATTTCAATTTGCTCGCTGTCCGTTAGTAGTTGGCCGTAATCGGCTTGCAGTTTAGCGGGTTCTACTGCCCCGGCATTGCCCAATAATGAAGAAAAGATTCCCATGTGGTTTGATTGATTTTATTTTGGGTAAACCTACAAAATTTGCTGTTATGCCCATATTAGTTTACTCTAAAAATTTATCAATATAGGCCTGCCGTTGTGTTTCGTTAATTTGCAGCACATCATGAATGTAATTGTCTATAGAACCATATTTATCATCAATTTCATCAAAAGCAGCCTTTAGGTAGGCCGTTTCAATCCAACTCAGCTTTTCTAAAACGCCAATATCCATTTTAGGGAACAGCAGGTGAAACCTTTTTGCCTTGCCCAACCTTTTGTAAATAAGGTACTGGCGTTGATTATTAGAGCTCAGGTATTCGTTAAAAATGGTTGTATCATCAAACTTAAATATCTTTAAAACAAGGGCAGTAATAATGCCGGTTCGGTCTTTTCCGGCAGTGCAGTGGTACAGCACAGGCGTGTTGGCATCGAGCACCTGGTGTATGATATCTTTAATAACAATGGGCTGTTCTGTTACATAGCCTTTATAAAAATCGAGCATGCGGCGCTCGGCATCGCCCTTGGTTATCTTGCCTTTTAGTACTAAGCTGCGGGCCTGGTTCAGCTGGTCGCCTTTGTCTTCAAAAGCGGCTAAGTGTATGTAAGCAATGCCTTTAGGCAATATGTCGGGGCTTTTCAGGATCTCATCATCGGTGCGGAGGTCTATTATTTTTTTGATGCCCAGTTGCTCAAAAGCAGCAAAGTATTTGGTTTTCAGCCCGTTCAGGTTACCGCTGCGGTACAACAGCCCGTCTTTCAGCTTTTTGCCGTTAGTATTGCTTAGGGCATTCACGTTCCTAAAGTTGGCAATGCCCTTTATTTCGATAATTTTTTCAGGATTGTCCTGCACAAATTCGGGTTGGGTGTATTGGTAGGAAGAGCAGGAGCACAGCGCGCACAGCAGTAGGGTGAAGCTAAGTTTCTTTAGCATTGTAGTGTAATTAGCTATAAAGGTATGGAAAATGCACGCCTACAGCAAATTAATGATTAACCAGCCCAGCCCAATACACATTAAGAGTAAGGCCAATAGTTGGGCATGTGTTTTAAAGATGCTTATACCTACCTGGCTGAACAGCCATCCTGCAAAAAACACGATGAAAACCGTCCACCAGGGGTTTATAAATGCAGAAACAATGGGTATGCTAAAAATAACAACACCGCCCATAAGTGTGGCACGGCCGTTACGCTTAAAAGAATTGCTTGCAGGCAGTTCAAATTTATTTGCAAATACCTCATAGGTAGCAGCAATAAACCCGCCTGCCGAGATAAGGCAGCATAGTATTAAATTTATCCAGTTCATGGTTTTTTGGTATTGTCTATTGCAGTAATTATTGTGGGAACGAGCAAGATGCCAGCGCTAACAGGGGAGGGCTTAATAGCAATTCGACGTTATTCTCTATATAGTCCTTCCATATCATCTCCAGACAATTCTATGTAATCAATTTTAAGTAAGCCTAATCTTATAGCAGGGTCAAATTCAGTGATAAGGGTAGATTCATAATTTCTCACTTCTCGTTCTCCATTTGAAGGTCTTTCAACAAGTATTAAATTTAGATATGCATTTGACTTTTTAGCTAGTCTATAATAATAAAGTTTGGTAAGCATAAGGTAAAGTCGTTCTCTGTACATAATAAGCGGAGAATTTCTCAATTTTATTTCTATAAACATTTCATAATTTTCAGATTGTACATAACCATCAAATATAGGATTATTAATACTCACAGGATCAAGGTCTCTTTGAGGTAATAAAATTTGGGCATCTTCGATGAAATTAAACTTTTTTAAATCTTTTATATCAAGAAATCTTTCAAGAACAAATTTTTCTAGTCTAGGTAAGTTTATTCTTTTTCTTAAAGTCTGAGTTGGTTCATTTTTCTCCTCTTCTTCAACAATTATTTCCGCAATCTTTTCTTTTCTTGTTTCTTCTTTATCAGTTGTATCCTTATCTGCTTTTATAACTGAAATAATTGTTTTGGCAAATTCTTCAGGAGATATCCCTGTTACATTTGTCATCGTTTGACGTTGAGATAGATTGTTATTTACGACTAAATTTAATAATTTATCATTACTCTCTTTTAAGTCTTGGATTTTATCATTTTTTTCGCTTATTGTTTTTTTTAGAGAGAGAAATTGTCCTAACGAAAAGCTATCAAATATTTCACTTAAAAAGAGTATTATAAGTAAAGAGATTAAGATTATTATTCCACTAGAGATATCTGCTTTAGGATCAAAGAAGTAAAATTTAGAAATAATAAGAGATGAAATTAATACACCTAAGACTACAATTAATGTTCGTACAAAATAATTGATATTTGGATTCTTATTTTCTTCCATTTGATGAGTTTAAATTATCCCACTAACCTACAAAATTCCTCCCACAAAAAACACTTTAAAACCTCCAATTAAATCTCCATATTTGTACCCCAATTTCTACACACCATGACAAATCTACAATACATATCGGGCCAGGTAACCGCGCCCGTAAAAGGCATTGCCGCCACGCTGCAGCTGCTGGCCGAAGACTGTACCATACCCTTCATTTCGCGTTACCGAAAGGACATGACCGGCAACCTTGACGAAGTGGTAATAGAGCAGATAGCCAAGCTAAGCGAGGCCTATAACGCCATAGTAAAGCGCAAGGACGCCATACTGAAAAGCATTGGCGAGCAAAATGCCCTTACGCCCGAACTGAACCAGAAGATAATCGCCAGCTTTGACCTTACCGAGCTGGAAGACCTGTACCTACCCTTTAAAAAGAAGAAGAAAACCCGTGCCGATACCGCCCGCGAAAAAGGGCTGGAACCGTTGGCCAAAATAATCATGGCGCAAAACGCCGATAATATTGATTTTATCGCGGCCAAATACCTGAACGACAAGGTAGCCAATGAAGACGAGGCGCTTCAGGGTGCTCGCGATATTATTGCCGAATGGATCAATGAGAATGTGTACATCCGCAAGAGCCTGCGAAAAATTTACGGCCGCAAAGCGGCCATTTCCACAAAGCCGGTCAAAGGTGCCGATCCGGAGAAGGCCAAAAAATTTGAGCAGTACCTGGACTGGAGCGAAAACCTGGGCAAAGCGCCATCGCACCGCCTGCTGGCCATGATGCGCGCCGAAAACGAGGGCATCATCAAGTTTAAGGTAGAGATAGAAAACGAAGAAGCGCTTGATTTTATAGAGCAAAGCGTCATAAAAAACAATAGAGATACAGCCACCCAGCTCAAAAAAGCGATTGACGACAGCTACAAGCGCCTGCTGGCCCCGGCCATAAGCAATGAGGCGCTTCAGGAGGCTAAAGCCAAGGCTGATGCCGTTGCCATACAGGTGTTTGCAGGTAACCTGGGGCAGCTGCTGTTAGCACCGCCACTGGGCCAAAAACGCGTCCTGGCTATTGATCCGGGCTTTCGCTCCGGCTGTAAAGTAGTATGCCTTGATGAGCAGGGCGGCCTGCTGTATAACGAGACTATTTTTCCGCATGCGCCGCAAAACGAGAGTGCTATTGCCATGAAAAAAATTCGTTCTATGGTTAACGCCTATAAAATTGACGCTATATCTATTGGCAACGGTACCGCCAGCCGCGAAACAGAGCATTTCATCAAAAAAATCGCATGG
>JAZKDS010000042.1:0-3713 GCA_040387455.1 Bacteroidota bacterium | reverse complement strand
GATGCACGAATTAGCTGAGGCTTATGGCGTTGAATGCAAAGTAGGCCTTACCGGCTTTAAATGGATTGCTAAAATGATTGTTGATTTCCCTGAACAGGAATTTATAGGCGGTGGCGAAGAAAGCTTTGGCTATATGGTAGGCGATGCCGTGCGCGACAAAGATGCGGTTACCTCTACCCTGCTATTGGTAGAAATTGCAGCACAGGCTAAGGCCAAAGCAAGCTCTCTATACCAGGAGCTTCTTAAATTGTATGTAAAATATGGTTTCTATAAAGAATACCTTATTTCTATAACCAAAAAAGGTAAAGAAGGTGCGGATGAAATCAAGCAGATGATGCACAACTTCCGTGAGAATCCGTTTAAGGAGCTTAACGGTCAGCGTGTTGTTATGCTGGAAGATTATACCGCAGGTACCGCTAAAAACATTCTTACCGGCGAAGAAGAACAACTTACACTGCCTAAAGGCGATGTACTTATTTATTACCTTGAAGACGGTAGCAAATTATGCTGCCGCCCAAGTGGTACTGAACCAAAAATTAAATTTTACTTTAGTGTAAATGAGCCTCTTGACGACGTTAAAAACTTTAAAGAAGTTGAAGCAAGGCTTGACCAGAAAATTAAGAACATTGTAGAGGAAATGGGCCTCAATTAAATAAATGAGTGATTATAAAAAAATAGCGCGCTTAGCAAAACCGTACAAAAAATATATTTACCTGAATGTATTTTTTAACGTGCTAAGCGCGTTTTTCAGCACTATATCGCTGGTAGCCATGCTGCCGGTATTAAAAGTTATATTCAAAAACGGGGAAAAAGTTTATATTGAACCGGTATATCCGGGCTTTAGCGGTTTTAAAGATTTTGAGCTTTTACAAAATTATTACCAGGATCTTTTAAATTACACCCTTACTACGCAGATGCAGATGCACGGCGAATTTACTGTGCTTATATTCATAATTGGCTCCATTATAGGCATATTTCTCTTAAAAAATCTTACAAGTTATCTGGCAGTATATTTTATTACCTACCTGCGCAACGGCCTTATAAAAGACATCAGGGAGAAAATGTACAATAAAATAGTGCGCCTGCCTGCAGCATATTATTCTAAAACGACTAAAGGAGACATAATATCACGCCTGACAACTGATGTAAACGAAATAAGTGGTTCTCTACAAAACATATTAGAAATGATTGTAAAAGAGCCATTAACAATTTTGTTTACGCTGATTGGTATGCTGATTATCAGTGCAAAACTAACACTTTTTGTTTTTCTCTTTATACCTATAGCGGGCTTTTTAGTATCACAAGTGGGTAAGACACTGAAAAAGAAGTCTTTAATGCTACAGCAAGAACAGGGACAGGTACTTTCAATGCTCGAAGAAACAGTTGGAGGCCTTAAAATTATAAAATCATTTACTGCTGAAGCCATATTTGGAAAGAAATTCAACGCTACCAGCGAAAAGCTGTTTGAACACAGTAATACAGTGTCAAACCGCCAAAACCTGGCATCGCCTATGAGTGAATTTCTTGGTATCCTTATCATCTCCGTACTACTAGTTTATGGCGGATACCTTGTATTTGAAGTAAAAAGCATGGACGCCAGTGCCTTCATCACTTATATACTTATGGCCTATAATATTTTAACACCCGCTAAAGATATTTCCAAAGCCAGTTATGGCCTCAAAAAAGGCACAGCATCGGCAGAGCGCATCGTACAAATACTTGAAGCGGAGGTTGCCATAGAAGATGCTCCAAAAGCTATTGCAAAAGACACATTTGATACAGGCCTTTCCCTTGACAATGTTACCTTTAGCTATGATGAGGGCACAAAAGTGTTAGAAAACTTCTCGCTGCACGTGCCTAAAGGTAAAACGGTAGCGCTTGTAGGGCAGTCAGGCTCCGGTAAAAGTACTATTGCCAACCTGCTTACACGCTTTTACGATGTGCAGGAAGGCGCCATCAGGATTGACGGCCTTGATATTAAAGAAATTAAGCTGCAGGACCTCAGGGGCATGATAGGCCTTGTAACGCAGCAGAGCATACTTTTTAACGATACCGTTAAAAACAACATGCTTGTAGCCAAACCAGATGCTACTGATGACGAGATTATCGCTGCGCTACGTGTGGCTAATGCCTATGAGTTTATAATGGGACTGCCAGAACAGCTGGATACCAATATAGGCGACAGCGGTGGCAAGCTTTCGGGCGGGCAGCAGCAGCGCCTCAGCATAGCCAGGGCAGTGCTTAAAAACCCGCCTATCATGGTTTTAGACGAAGCCACATCTGCGTTAGATACTGAAAGTGAGCGACTTGTACAGGAAGCATTAGACAACATGATGCAAAACCGCACATCGGTAGTTATTGCCCACAGGCTGAGCACCATACAAAAAGCCGACCTGATTGTAGTTATGCAAAAAGGCCGCATTGTAGAGCAAGGCACTCATGATGAGCTTATAGCCCATAATGGTACCTATAAAAAACTTGTAACGATGCAATCTTTCGAATAGGTTTTCCAACCATTCCATTGCTAAAATTTTATAAAAAGGCCGGACTAAAAATCCGGTCTTCTATTTTACATAAAGTGCTTAACTTTTCACTTTCGGAACTCGGAATCGACTAAATTTTACAATTTTGAAAACTTAGGTTTACAACGTAAAATTTGAGTAAGTAATTTTGAACATAATCTACGTCCTTGACAATACCATTTTACCGGTGCCCGCTATTGGCGATAAGCTCTTCGGGCCGGTTTAATTGTAAATTGTAGCTCCAAATCTAATCGGTATTGCCGCTCATAACCAGTTTATAATACAGGAATACCGAAAAGGTGTTTACCACAAAATGGTCGGCAAAGATAAAGCCGTCCATAGGCACAAACCAGCTAAAAATCCAGGTGCACAACAACGTGCAAAGCACCAGCATTATATTTGGTAATGTATAACAGCCCGTTTGCTAACATGGAACAATATCAGCAGCCCTATAAACAGCTTATTGTTTACAAGCCCCGTTAAAAGCAACGCACCAAGGCACACCGCGACTGACACAAAAAAATAAGACCTAATTGTAACCGGCCATATAAAGCACAAAAAGAAACTCCAGCCAAGGCATAGCCCCAAAAATTGAAGGAAGATAAACCTATAGGTTAAAAACCAAATCTCTTTGTTCATAAGGGGTTTCAAATTTTATAACGAATATATAAACTATATCACGAAGATTTGATGTAACTTTAAACTACATTGGCTACAGCTACCAACTAACAACAGGCAACCCACAACATAAAAACATGTACCTTCCCAGCAAAGAAATAACCATACCGGCTCCTGACACCATTGTATGGAAGTACCTTGACCTGTCAAAATTTCTTGATATGCTGCTGTGCAGGCAGCTGTTTATGTCGCGGTCTGATAAGTTTGAAGACCAGTATGAAGGTACCTTTAGCGAGCCCACCTTTGAGGAGCTTAAAAAAATATCGGGCCATAACCCTGAGTTTCTTGACAAATACAAGGAGCACCGCAAAAATGTGGTGATAAGCAGCTGGCATATTAACGAGTATGAAAGCTATGCCATGTGGCAAATCTTTACAAAAAATAACGAAGGTCTGGCCATACAAAGCACCATAGGCCGCCTTCAGGATGCCATGGGACCCGAAAACCGTTATGAGCAGCACATAGGCGAGGTTAAATACATCGATTATAAAGTAGAGAAGATTCCGTTTGATA
>JAZKDS010000041.1:3836-8900 GCA_040387455.1 Bacteroidota bacterium | reverse complement strand
AAAAGAAAGATAAGAAAGAGTAATCAATATTCAGTCATCAGATTAGTAGTAAAAAAGGGCCTGTCATTAAAATGACAGGCCCTTTTTTATATTTGAATTTTAGCAATTGACTTTAAAACCAACTCCCAACCCGCAACTTATTAAACATTTATCTGTACCACAAAACCCTCAAAAGAGCGCACGTTAAATACGGTGCCGTCTTCAAAAATAAGATACTGGCCTTTTATGCCGGTCAGGGTTCCGTTATAAAACGGTGTGGTAGCCAGGTTAAGGCTGCTTATTTTTTCAGGGTAGTGCAGCACGGGGTAATCCAGCGTATAGAGTTTCTCAAGCGTGGTTTCAAAATACGGCTGCACTTCTTCAGGAAGCAGAGTTGCCACCTCATTACGGCGTAGTATAAGGTCTATTGCGGCAACATCGTTAAGTAGCATCTTCTTCCAGTTTATCTTGTCGCTAAAATGCTGTTTTAAGGCCACTTCGGTAATGCCGGCCAGATAGCGGTTAGGTACTTCTACTAATGGTATGGCAAAACTTGCCCCCTGGTCTATCCATCGGGTGGGCACCTGCGTTTTTCGGGTTACCCCCACTTTCATGTCGCTGCTGGTGGCAAGGTATACCACGTGGGGCTGCACCTGCACTCGGGTTTCATAAGCCAGGTCGCGGTCGGCAATGCCCAGGTGGGCAGTACTTAGCTCGGGGCGCATAATCCAGTCACCTGCTGCCGGGCTGCTGTAAAAGCAGTCATAACAAAAGCCGTTGCGCCATATTTTTTTCTTCTTATTACAGTTAAGGCACCTGTAGCCCATAAAGTTAATTTCAAACGGCTGACCCAAAAGCTGGTTTATGTGTATAAAGTTATCTTCAAAAACAAGGTAATATTGTATGGGGCTGCCGGGTTCGGTTTGCATTTTTGTAAGGACGCCTTCGTACTGCATGGTAAAATTTAGTATATTTAGGGCAATAAAGATATAACAAATATGGCTTTGCCCATCATAAATTCGATTGCCTCGTGGATACTTAAAAAGCGTATACACGACATGGAATTGTTTCTTAAGTACCCTAACGAGGTGCAGGAAGAACTGTTGCATAACCTTGTGCTGACAGCCGAAAACACTAACCTTGGCCGCAAATATGACTTTGCATCCATAAAAAATTACCGCACGTTTGCAGAGCGCATTCCCGTATCTACCTACGAAGATTTAGAGCCGCTTATTGAGCAGACACGCCGCGGCGAACAGAACGTTTTTTGGCCTACGCCGATAAAATGGTTTGCAAAATCGAGCGGTACTACCAATGCCAAAAGCAAATTTATACCCGTAAGCAGCAACGCACTAGAAGACTGCCACTACAAAGCCAGTAAAGACCTGCTGTGCCTGTACCTTAACAACAACGAAGACAGCCAGCTGTTTACCGGTAAATCGCTTCGCCTTGGCGGCAGCAAGCAGCTGTATGAAGATAACAATACCTTTTTTGGCGACCTCTCGGCCATACTGATAGACAACATGCCTTTTTGGGCCGAATTTAGCAGTACACCCAGCAACCGTGTATCGCTTATGGGTGAATGGGAAACCAAACTGGCTGCCATTGTACAGGAAACCGTGCACGAAAACGTAACCAGTTTTGCGGGAGTTCCGTCGTGGATGATGGTGCTGCTGAACCGCATAATGGAAGAAACCGGCAAAACCAACATGCTGGAGCTTTGGCCTAACCTTGAGGTGTACTTTCATGGCGGGGTAAGTTTTGAGCCCTATCGCGAGCAGTACAAAAAAGTACTGCCCAAAGCCGACTTTAAATACTACGAGATATACAATGCCAGCGAGGGCTTTTTTGCAATCCAGGACAGTAATTACAGCAATGAGTTGCTGCTGATGCTGGACTACGGCATATTTTATGAATTTATCCCGATGGATACTTTTGGCACACTCAACCAGCGGGTTATTCCGCTAAGCGAGGTGCAGCTCAATAAAAACTATGCACTGGTTATTACCACAAACGCCGGGCTTTGGCGCTACCTGATAGGCGATACCGTAAGGTTTACATCGCTTAGCCCCTACCGCATACGCGTAACAGGCCGCACCAAGCACCACATTAATGTTTTTGGCGAAGAGCTGATGGTTGAAAATACCGATACAGCCATTGCCAAAGCATGCGAGCTTACCGGTACCGAAGTAATGGAATATACCGTTGCCCCTATTTTTATGGAGGGTAAAGAAAAAGGCGCACACGAATGGATTATCGAGTTTAAGCAGGCACCAAAGGATGTGGAGCACTTCCGCAAAACGCTTGATGAAACCCTGCAAAGCCTTAACTCTGACTATGAGGCCAAGCGCTATAATAACATGACGCTTAATCCGCTGGTGCTTAATGTGGCACGTCCCAAACTTTTTTATGACTGGCTTAAGGAGCAGGACAAGCTGGGTGGGCAACACAAAATACCACGCCTTAGCAACGAGCGCCATTACCTGGAGCAGTTAAAAAGCATGCAGACGGAAGGCAGCTATAGCGACTTCGCATAAACTTTAACAGTTAACAAATCAGTCGCTTACACGTTTTGGCATTGCGTTTGCTTAGTATAGTACCGCTAACTATTTAAAGAATTACAATGAAAAGGATTTTAATGAAGAAGAGGTATTTATTAGCCCTGGGCGCTGCCCTTATGTTACTGGCATCGTGCTCATCAAGGCCGCGCTACGGTTGTAACAGGTATGGCTGTGCTATTGAAGCGCAATAATATTTAAACCGCCTTAGGGCGGTTTTTTGTTGATCTTTTGTCTTGAAACAAAAGAACCAAAAATTCAAGGCTCTAACTTCTTACGCTACAAAATATAACCCTCGGCTAAACGATTTGAACTCGCTTCGCTCAAACAGCAAATCGTTCTGAACGCCTCATTTTATATTTTGCTTACGCAACGAAGTTTAAGGCCTTTAGCTTCACTCACACCCAAGACCCGGCATCATCATAAAAAAATCCGTGCAAATCCGTCTAATCCGCGGCATCCGCGTTCCGTCTCAATAAAAAAACTCCGTAGCAACGGCATTGTTATATGCCGCTCCTACGGAGTTCTTGTATGGTTTACATTGATATGCTACACATATGCCGTCCCTAAGGGACTAGACGGTTTGCTGTAAAGTCAAAACTGTAAAAACAACTTCCAACCCGCAACAGTAAACTGTCAACCGCAACCTACAACTACTTAATGCTAATAGCGCAACCGCCGCTGGTGGCAAGTTTTTGCTTCAGTTTGGTTTTGCTGGTTACCTTCATGGTGGTAATCTTGTAGCTTTGCGGATTGTTTATATAATCGGCATCGGCACCATCGGCATAAATGGTAGCGGTAAATGTTTTGCCTTTGGGTAAAAACTCAAAAGTTATGTTTGCCGTACGGGCATTCTCATCGGTAACAGACCCTACAAACCATTCGTTTTTACCTTTAGCCTTGCGCGCCATGGTAAGGTAATCGCCGGGCTCGGCTTCTACAACCCATGTCTGATCCCAATCTACCGCCACATCTTTAATAAACTGGAAAGCATCCAAGTGCTTGTTGTAAGTTTCAGGCAGGTCGGCTGCCATTTGCAGCGGGCTGTACATGGTTACGTATAGTGCCAATTGCTTAACCAGCGTGGTATGCACAAAGCTATTGTTATCAGGGTTGTAAGCATTTATTTTGGTCTGGAAGATACCCGGGGTATAATCCATAGGGCCACCGGTAAGGCGTGTAAACGGCAATATGGTGGTATGGTCCGGGTTGTTACCACCAAACGATTCATACTCGGTGCCACGTGCCGCCTCGTTGCCTATAAGGTTTGGGTAGGTACGGGCAAGGCCTGTAGGGCGCACGGCCTCATGGGCGTTTACCATAATTTTATACTCAGCTGCCTTTTCAATAGCATACAGGTAGTGGTTTATCATCCATTGGCCGTAATGAAACTCGCCTCGCGGAATAATATCGCCCACATAACCGCTTTTAACCGCGTTATAACCGTTATCTGCCATAAACTGGTACGCTTTATCCATCCAGCGCTCATAGTTACGCACAGAACCCGATGTTTCGTGGTGCATGATAATCTTCACACCTTTTGAAGCTGCATATTTGTGTAATTCCTGCACGTTAAAATCAGGGTATGGTGTTATAAAGTCGAACACAAAATCTTTCGATTTACCAAACCAGTCTTCCCAGCCTTCGTTCCAGCCTTCTACCAATACGGCATCAAAACCATGTTTGGCAGCAAAATCTATATATTCTTTTACATGGGCGTTGTTAGCACCATGCTTGCCATTAGGCTTGGTTTTGCTGTAATCGAGCTCGCCCAGTTTTACACTGGTAAGGTCGTTATAGGCCCAGGTGCTTTTGCCGGTAATCATTTCCCACCAAACGCCTACATATTTAACCGGCTTAATCCACGATACATCTTTAAATTTAGTAGGCTCATTAAGGTTATAGGTCATACGGCTCAGCAGTATATCGCCAGCTTTATCTGATACTATAATAGTCCTCCACGGTGTTTGCGCCGAAGCCTGCAGGTAACCTTTGTTGCCGGTAGCATCGGGCGTAAGCCATGATTCTAAAATCATATTCTTATCGTCAAGGTTAAGCGACATACAAGAATAATCTATCAAGGCCGCTTCGTGAATATTAATATACAGGCCGTCCTGGCTTTTCATCATCAATGGGGTTTGCAGGCCTGTAGGCGAAAATGTTTCCTGGCTTGCGTTAGGCGTAACAGCGGTCTTCATAAGGCCGCGCACTTCGCTTAGCTTGCTGGTTGTGGTACTGTACTCCTGGGTATCATAGTCGCCCGGAAGCCAAAACGCTTTATGGTCGCCCGCCAGGGCAAACTGGGTTTTTTCTTCTTTAATAACAAAGTAGTTAAGCTCGGGCTGCTCCGGGAATTCATACCTAAAGCCCAATCCGTCATTAAATACCCTGAAACGGATGCGGATGTAACGGCCCTTTTGTGCCTTTTGGCTTAGGGTTACGGCCAGCTCGTTATAGTTGTTGCGTATTGATTTTTCCTCGCCCCATACCGGTGCCCAGGTTTCGTCAAACGCAGCGGTTTCAGATT
>JAZKDS010000041.1:0-3826 GCA_040387455.1 Bacteroidota bacterium | reverse complement strand
TTTATCGATGGTAAAGCCATCTACCATTGGGGCAACATCTTTAGTATCAATACCCAGCTTAGAGGTTTTAATTACCGCCTTTTTCTTGTAGGTTAGCTCATACGTAGGCTCGCCTTTTGCCGAAAGCGAAAAGGTTAACACCACATTTTTATCTGGCGAAGTAACCTGCTGGGCATGGGTTAGTATGCCTGTTAACAGGATTAGCGCCGACAGTATTTTTTTCATATTATTGATATTTGGGTTGTAAGCGATAAAATTAACATTTTAAGCCGTTTAAAATTATTAATTCTTGATTTTGACCTTACGCAAAGGTTTGCGTGTTGAAAAGTTTCTCGTTTAGTGGAAAGTCTTAAAGTCGAAAGTCATAAAGGTTGGAGGCTGTGAGTTGGTTTTAAAGTTTGGCGTGGAAGATACCTGACCCCTTTTAAAAGTCAGGACTTTCCAGGTAATTTGACGCTATTTTAAAAACCCTTCAACCTCAGTCCAGGTTGCATCCTGATTTATTTCATAGCCAAAGCCGCGTGTAAGGGTATCATTGGTAATTTGGGTTTGAAGGTACTGATGCACTTTCTTAGGATTATCAAGATAGATGTAAATATCCAGGAAGGTATTGTTATATAAATGCCCGATGTAATGTGCGGTTGCACGTTTTTTTATTTCAGCAAGCAACGCGTCCTCTAAATCGTCGGCAATAACCCGTTCTTCGCTTTTTGGCAAACCGCTTCCATAAACGTTTTCTAAGTCAAGGCCTATTGAAATCCTTAAACACCACGGATATTTTGCCTTTAGGCCATAGTTTTTATAGGCCATATTAATAGAGCCTGTAGCCGGCTTACCACCACCGCCACCCTCAACAACAGCAAAGTTTTCTGTTGGAAAAACGTCCTTTTCCTGAGCCTTGCCAAATAATGCCGTTAAAAATTTCATGGTGTAATTAGATTGAATTTCATAAAGCTGTTTCAAAAACAAACATAACAAAAAAGCCCCAAAAAGGGGCTTTTAGAATTGTTTTAAATCATTGAGATGCTTCGACAAGCGAAGCATGACTTGTGTATTTCGATTCGCTAAGCTAAGATTCTTCGACTACGCGGCGCTTCACTCAGAATGACATAAATTGCTTTGACAAGCTCAGCGTGACTTATATGTTCGACTCGCTAAAAGAGATCCTTCGGCTACGCTGCGCTGCGCTCAGAATGACATAAATTGCTTCGACAAGCTCAGCCTGACAAGAGCTTAGACAAGCTAAGAAACTGATTACCGAATATTGATCACTGTTTTAAGATGCCGTTTTAAGCCTTTTAAGCAGTGTACGGTTAAGGTGGTGCTCTACATATTCCTGATCGATGTGCAGGGTAGTATCGTCCGATCCCGGTAACTCATACATGGCTTCGGTAAGGATGGCTTCGCAAAGCGAGCGTAACCCCCTGGCACCAAGCTTGTACTCTAATGCCTTGCCTACAATGAAGTCTAAAGCACCATCGCTGATGGTAAAGTCTACATTATCCATTTTAAACAGTTTTACATACTGCTTAACAAGGGCATTTTTAGGTTCGGTTAAAATAGCCCTAAGTGTTTCGCGATCCAGCGGATCCATGTGCGTAAGCACCGGAAGCCTGCCTATAATTTCAGGGATAAGCCCAAAATCTTTAACATCTTTAGGAATGATATACTGCAACAGGTTATCCTTGTCTACATTATCGGCATTTTTGCTGGTACTGTAGCCTACTGCCTGGCGGTTAAGCCTTTTAGATATAATGCGTTCTACGCCATCAAAAGCGCCACCGGCAATAAACAGTATATTCTGGGTATTTACCTCAATAAACTTTTGGTCGGGGTGCTTGCGCCCACCCTTAGGCGGAACGTTTACTACCGTGCCTTCCAGCAATTTAAGCAAAGCCTGCTGCACACCCTCACCACTTACGTCGCGCGTAATGCTTGGGTTATCGCTTTTGCGGGCTATCTTATCTATCTCATCAATAAACACAATGCCGCGCTCGGCTTTGGCCAGGTCATAGTCGGCCGCCTGTAAAAGGCGTGTAAGAATGCTTTCTACATCCTCGCCCACATAACCGGCTTCGGTTAGCACCGTGGCATCTACAATGGCAAGCGGTACATTTAGCATGCGTGCAATTGTTTTAGCTACCAAAGTTTTACCGGTACCCGTTTGGCCTACCATAAGGATGTTGCTTTTTTCAATTTCAACATCATCATCGCCCTGCTGTTGTGTAAGCCTTTTGTAATGGTTGTATACCGCTACCGAAAGCACTTTCTTGGTCTGGTCCTGTCCAATAACATACTGGTCAAGGAAAGCCCTTATTTCTTTGGGCTTTTTAAGCTCAAGCTCGCCTGCAAGGGCAGAGCCGCCGCTTTGTTTTAGTTCTTCGAGCACAATACCGTGCGCCTGCTCAATACAACGGTCGCATATGTGGGCGCTGATACCTGCAATAAGCAGATTGGTTTCCGGCTTTTTCCTGCCGCAAAAAGAACACTCTAATACTTCTTTTGCCATCTTATCCTCTGTTATACCGTAACAAAGACGCTTTTATAGCATCTTTGTTACCTATAACTCATTAATTATGAATTTATTCTCTTACTAATACCTCATCAATCATGCCGTACTCTTTAGCCTCAGGCGCTTTCATCCAGTAATCGCGCTCGCTGTCTTTGTGTACCCTTTCATAATCCTGGCCGCTGTGCTTAGAGATAATCTCATAAAGCTCTTCTTTAAGCTTAAGCATTTCGCGCAGGTTAATTTCCATATCTGTAGCAACACCCTGAGCACCGCCCGATGGCTGGTGAATCATTACACGGCTGTGTGGCAATGCGCTCCTTTTTCCGGCTGCGCCTGCACAAAGCAATACGGCACCCATAGAGGCCGCCATACCGGTACATATTGTAGCCACATCGGGCTTAATGTACTGCATGGTATCATACATACCAAGGCCTGCGTAAACGCTGCCGCCCGGAGAGTTGATGTATATCTGGATGTCTTTACTGGCATCTGTGCTCTCAAGGAACAACAATTGTGCCTGCACTATATTAGCCACCTGATCGTCTATACCCGTACCCAGAAATATAATCCTGTCCATCATAAGGCGCGAAAAAACGTCGATTTGTGCAACGTTCATTTGGCGCTCTTCCATAATGTATGGGGTTAATCCTGTAGGTGTTACACGATTAACAAGTTTATCGTAATATAAATTATTAACGCCGTGGTGTTTAGTGGCGTATTTTTTAAATTCTTTACCGAAGTCCATAAGTTTTTTATTGTTTTTTGAATATGATTCGACAATTATAAAATAAAATGTAAAAAACGCCAGCTTTAAAAAAGCTGACGTTCAAATATACTTAATTTTTTCGATATATTATTCTCCGTACATTTCCTTTACAAAGTCCTGATATGTAACTTCTTTAGTTTCAAAAGGAACATTTTGTTTGTAAAGGTCAAGCATTTTTTCGCTCATAACCTGCTCGCTAAGCCTCTTAACCTCGTCTTTGTTTGTAAGCACACGTGCTACAATGCCATCAACATCTTCGTCGGTTGGGTTAAGCTGGCCAAATTGAGCCATTTGTTGCTTAATAACCTTAGCTGTAAAGGTTTTAAGGTCTTCAAAAGTAACCTGTAAGTTATTATTTTTAAGTATTTTGCCTTCAATTAGCTGGAAACGAAGACCGTTCTCAGATTTTTTGAATTCTTCTTCAGCCTGCTCTGCAGTAAGTGGGTTTTCACCTGCTGTCTGAAGCCATTTTACAAGAAATTCTGTAGGAAGGTCAAATTTAGTATTACCTATAAGCGACTCTGTTACATCATTAAGATACTTCTGGT
>JAZKDS010000040.1:7845-9267 GCA_040387455.1 Bacteroidota bacterium | reverse complement strand
GTATAACCCCTAATCATATAAAAGTAACCGGCAGCAAGAGTGAAACCAACAGGTTATTGTTGTTGCAGGCCTTATATCCTGGTGTAACCATAAGCAATATATCAGAGAGTGATGACAGCCTTGCCATGCAGGCTGCCCTGGCTGCTGATACAGAGGTTATTGATATTCATCATGCGGGTACGGCCATGCGTTTTCTTAGCGCTTATTTTGCCCAAAAAGAGGGCAGGAGCGTGGTGCTTACCGGTAGCCAGCGCATGAAGGAACGCCCCATAGGTGTATTGGTAGATGCCCTTCGCGCCCTTGGTGCTGATATTGAATATGCTGAAAATGAGGGATATCCACCACTTAAAATTGCCGGCAAAAAGCTTACCGGCAGTAAAGTAACTATACAGGCAAATGTTAGCAGCCAGTACATTACGGCACTGTTGCTAATAGGCTCGGCACTGCCTAACGGCCTGGAGCTAACTCTTAACGGGCAGGTAACCTCAATGCCCTACATCAACATGACCATGCTGTTATTGGCTCAGGCGGGTATAGAAAGCTATTTTATAGACGATACTATTACCGTTAAACCACTCGATAAATCTGAAATCTTAAATCTGAACTCTGAAATTACTGTAGAAAGCGACTGGAGCTCAGCTTCTTACTTTTACAGTATTGTAGCATTGTCAGATGCCGGTACGCAGGTGGCATTATCTACCTACAGCCCTATGAGCCTTCAGGGCGATAGTGCCCTTATGGATATTTATGAGCATTTTGGCGTAAGTACTGATTTTGCCGAAGATGCAATAATCCTGACAAAGAACAATATAGTGCTTCAGGACTTAAACCTGGAGCTGAACGATACCCCTGATATTGCCCAAACCATTGCTGTTACCTGCTTTGGCCTCGGTATAGGGTGCCACTTAACCGGGCTGCATACCCTTAAAATAAAGGAAACCGATCGTCTTGAAGCCTTAAAAACAGAATTGGAAAAGTTTGGTGCACAAATAGTTGTAACTAATGATAGCCTTACCCTTGAACCACATAGCGGTATTCGGCCAAATAATGAGCCATCGGTAGCAACGTATAACGATCACCGCATGGCCATGGCTTTTGCGCCTTTAGCTCTTAAAATGCCGTTTTCAGTAGAAGACGCGGGTGTTGTGAGCAAATCGTTCCCCACCTTTTGGGAAGATCTGCAAAAACTGGGCTTCAAAGTTGAAGGTTTGTAATGTGTTGTTAATCAGTTATTATTGTAAATAAATGGCAAAACACTTGACAACGCCTGTTGCACAGTAGTATATTTGTATCCAATTTAAAATACTATATGAAATTATCCAACTTCAGTTTCAACCTGCCAAAAGAACTTCTGGCTGAATTTCCTGCAGAAAACCGCGACGAGTCTAAGCTTATGGTAGTTAACCGCAAGACTAAAACCAT
>JAZKDS010000040.1:0-7835 GCA_040387455.1 Bacteroidota bacterium | reverse complement strand
TGACGAAGGCGATGTAATGGTACTTAACAACACTAAAGTATTTCCTGCGCGCCTTTATGGCAATAAAGAAAAAACCGGTGCCCGTATTGAAGTATTCCTTTTAAGGGAGCTTAACAGCGAGCAACGCCTGTGGGATGTATTGGTTGACCCGGCACGTAAAATACGTATTGGCAACAAGTTATACTTTGGCGATGACGATAGCCTTGTGGCAGAAGTTATAGACAACACTACCAGCCGTGGCCGTACGCTACGCTTTTTATACGATGGTTCTTATGAAGAGTTCCGTGCTAAGCTTACTGAGCTGGGCGAAACCCCTATACCTAAGTACATTAACCGTGA
Source organism: Bacteroidota bacterium (assembly GCA_040387455.1). Taxonomy (GTDB): domain Bacteria; phylum Bacteroidota; class Bacteroidia; order Flavobacteriales; family Flavobacteriaceae; genus Flavobacterium. The sequence continues at coordinate 7,496 of JAZKDS010000040.1, read as the reverse complement.
GGTAGTGCCCGAAGATGCAGAACGTTACCAAACCATATATGCTAAAGAAGAAGGCGCTGTTGCAGCACCTACTGCCGGACTTCACTTTAGCAAGCACCTGCTTAAAAGGCTTGAAATTAAAGGAATTGACTTTGCCGAAGTAACACTTCATGTGGGGCTTGGAACATTCAATCCTGTTGAGGTTGAGGATCTTAGCAAGCACAAGATGGATTCAGAAGAGCTTATCATTAAACAAGAGGCGTGTGATACTGTTAACAATGCTAAGGCTGCCAAACACAAAATATGCGCCATAGGTACCACCACCATGCGTGCTATGGAAAGCTCAGTATCATCGGCTAAAACGCTTAACCCATATGTGGGCTGGACGAACAAGTTTATCTTCCCTCCATATGATTTTAGCGTGGCAGATTGCATGGTTACTAGCTTCCATACCCCTAAATCAACGCTTTTAATGATGATTTCGGCATTTATGGGTCACGACCTTATGCGCACAGCATATGATGAAGCTATAAAAGAAGGCTACCGTTTTTATACATACGGCGATGCCATGCTGATTTTATAATCGGTAATTTAAAAAATATATTTGTAAGAAAAAGCAGTCATTTATGGCTGCTTTTTTGTTTAATATTTCACTTTCGGAGTTCGTTTTCGCGTTTTTTGCGCACTTATTTTTTTGCCTCCCAACCTTTGTCCCAAAAAAGATATCTTATAATTAAAACATATTGTTTTAATTTACCACAAAAAGAAATTCAAAAATGCAAAAGAGCCTCCTGTTTTTTATAGCACTTTTATCTCAGGTTGCTTTTGCGCAAAATACACTTGAGGGCAACTATGCCATAAACAATTTAATTACCGATCATGAAGTAAATGAATATATACTTTATCCACGGCCGGATGCGCCCTACATTTATGGCAACAGTGTTACCTTTAGAACTAACGGCACTTTTACCAGTGGCTATGCTGCTGAATGCGGTAACGACTGCTTTACGCACGCTGCCGGCACATACACCATGCCCGATGAAAGCCATATACGCTTTGTAGTAGATACTGTAACCGTAACAGGCGACTGTAAGCACCAAAATTATGGCCCGCACAAAGACCTGGGCCTGTACCTCCTGCTTAAAAGCGATAAAGACATCCGCCTGCTAAAAAGCAGCGGCGATGCCAAGGCCGATGCGTTAACCCGCAGTTACTCTGAAGCCATTGATGCCTTTGACCGCGAAACGGCAAACATCCCTAATTTTCACCCCATACCCGCCCGCCCCGGCGGCACTAATACTACCGATGACGGTAAAGTGGCAGCCGCCTTGCATGGCAATCCTGCATTTGATATGGCTGAAGTAAAAGTGCTCTATTCAAAAATTTTACGCAGCTATTTCCAGGCCATATTGTTTGAGCATAAGGGCAAGCAGCACATAGTGCTGTGCATTATACATTCCGGCTACGTTGGTTTGTATGACCCTGCCAAATGGCCTAAAAAATAGCCTTCCGGCATCAACTTCCTTAAACTTTTAGTTTACATGATAGCCACATAACAAGTATGGTGTACCTTTGCCCGCTTTAAAATTTTGAAATGAACAATAAACATATACTTAAGGGCGCTATACTGGTAGGCCTGGGTGCGGCAAGCTATGGCATGTTGGCTACATTTGTAAAACTGGCGTATGACGAGGGCTACACCACAGCCGAGGTTACCGTTAGCCAAATGCTGCTGGGCCTGGTGGGCATGGGCATTATATACAGCTTTCAGAAATCGCGTAATAAAGAAGCCGCAAAGGCAACTCCACTAAACAAGATGCAGCTTATAATATGCGGAACCAGTACAGGTTTTACCAGTGTATTATATTATATGTCGGTTAAATACATACCGGTTTCGGTAGCCATAGTACTGCTTATGCAAAGCGTATGGCTGGGTGTATTGGTAGACTGGTTAGTGCATAAAAACCCGCCTACCGCTAAAAAAATTGTAGCGGTGCTTATAGTTATTGCGGGCACGCTGCTGGCCACAAACCTTGTGAGCAGCACACAAATGCCCGACTGGCGCGGCATTGCCTGGGGCTTGGGTGCAGCTGCGTCTTACACGCTTACCATGTATACCGGCAACAGCGTAGCCACACAGCTTATGCCCGCACAGCGCGGCCTGTACATGCTTATAGGTGGTGCTGTTATAGTGGCTGCCTTTACCGCTATTACCTGGCCGGGCTATTTTAATTACAGCATTTTACTATACTGGGGTGTGCCGCTGGCGCTGTTTGGCACCATACTGCCGCCACTTTTAATGAATGCCGGTTTCCCTAAAATAAGCATCGGGCTGGGCAGTATTGTTTCGGCGGTAGAGCTTCCGGTATCGGTAACCATGGCTTATATTATCCTGCACGAAAAAGTAGGCGCCATGCAATGGATGGGGATAGCGCTTATACTCGCGGCCATCGTTTTAATGAATGTGAAATTGAAATTCCAAAAAACAAATCTCAAATAACAATGGGGAGTAACTCCAAAAAAACTAAGGCTGATATACCCTGGGAATTTGTGTCACATTTCTTCGTGAATCTTTGTGCCTTCTTTGTGTGTCTTTGTGAAATTACTTCATGTAATTCGCGCAAATTGGTGAAATTCGTGTCTTTCTTTGTATCTCCTTTGCATGTATTTGTGTTACAGCCGTACAGCTAAAAACCCTATCTTTGGGTAAAACCCCAAAGCTAATGCAATTACCCTGGCACCTTTACCTCATGGCTGTTATGTACTTTTTAGCAGGCCTAAACCATTTTAGGGTGCCGCGCCTGTATGCCCGGATGATTCCGGCTGCATTGCCATCGCCTAAGGAGCTCAACATCATCAGCGGCCTTGCCGAAATAACACTTGCCATAGGCCTTTGCATACCACAGGTATCAGCTTATGCCGCATGGGGCATTATAGTGTTGCTGGTGGCTATTTTTCCGGCAAACGTTTATATGTATACTAATCCAAAAGCGGCCATGGGCATGCCTAAATGGATGCTGCTTATGCGCTTTCCGCTCCAGTTGTTGCTAATATGGTGGGCTTACCTGTATACCTAAACTCTTTCTTATGGATGTCCTTACCTTAAATTATTGAATATTTTTTTAAAAAACCATATTTTTGCATTGTCGTTTTACATAATTATCAGCTTTAAAAACAGGATATTAACAAACCGTTAAAAAACGAAGAGCTACTTTATCTAATTAGTTTTTTTAGTAATATTGAGCTACTGACAATTAATATTAAAAAAAATTATTCGAAAATTTTTTCACGAGATGAAAAAGAGTAGCCGTGCAGAACTTGATAGGGAAGCGTTAGACAAAGTAGCAACGATGGCCCAGGAAGAAAAGAAACCTTTTGAAGAGATTAAAAAGCAATATGGCTTATCTGAAAAGGAAGTGACTGATATTATGAAGAAAAAGCTGTCTCCGGATAACTTTGAGCTTTGGAAGAAAAAAACGGCTGCAAAAAAGCCTAAACCTGCAAATATCAACAATATTCAGGATGACGAACTGGATACAAAATATTACATAAGAAATAAATTTTAAAAGCGGCCTCCTGTATTTGGGAGGCTTTTTTATATAAGGTTTGCGGCATTTTAGGTACCTTTAGGCAAATTTTTTATTTAATGAAAAAACTGTTTGCACTACTCGTTCTTTTTATAACTACATCATTATTTTCTCAGGATATAAGCGGCCCGTGGCATGGCATGCTTACGTTTCCGGGCGGCAAGCTGCGCCTTACCATAAACATTACTAAAACAGATGCAGGCTATACTGCCACTATGGATAGCCCTGATCAAAAAGCCGTGGGCATACCCATAACCATGGTGCTTTTTGAAGAAAACATACTGGCCTTTGCCATACAAAACGCCGGGTTAGATTATCGTGGAAATTATGACGGTACAGGTTTTAAAGGCACATTTACCCAAAACGGCAACGCCCTTCCGCTGGATTTAGGCCGTGACGAAGTTAAGGTTGAAAAAGCCAAACGCCCGCAGGAGCCCGTAAAACCCTATCCGTATTATGAGGAAGAGGTTACCTTTACAAACATAAAAGATAACGTAACCCTTGCCGGTACGCTTACGCTGCCCAGGCAGGGTGGCAGCAATTATCCGGTGGTGGTGCTTATAACCGGCAGCGGTGCCCAGGACAGGAACGAAGAGCTGTTGGGCCACAAGCCTTTTTTAGTCCTGGCAGACTACCTTACACGCAATGGCATTGCCGTTTTGCGTTATGACGATAGGGGCACGGGGGCATCTACAGGTAAATTTAACGGCAGCACCACGCAAAATTTTGCAACAGATGCGGCAGCGGCCTTTACTTACCTTAAAACCCGTAAAGAAATAAACCCGAAAAAAATAGGGCTTATAGGTCACAGCGAAGGCGGAACCATAGCGCCCATGGTTGCAGAAGCTAACCCCGATGTGGCATTTATAGTACTGCTTGCCGGTACTGCCATAGCCGGAGATGAGCTTATGATGCTGCAAAACTACCTGCTGGGCAAGGCAAACGGCATGCCCGAAGAAGAGCTTACCAAGCTGGGTGCCATAAACCGTAAAATTTATAATGTTATAAAAGAGCCCCTTACTAAAGAGCAGATAAAGGCTAAACTGCAAACCGTTTTTGCATCAGATCTTAAGCCGCTGTTTATGAGCAAAGGCATTCCCGAAAATGAGGTTATGCAGTATATAGATGTGCAAATAAGCGAACTTTCTTCTAACTGGTACAGCAGCTTTATAAAATATGATCCGGCACCTGCACTCGAAAAGGTTAAATGCCCTATGCTGGCCCTTAACGGCAGCACCGACCTTCAGGTGGCGCCAAAGGCTAACCTCGATGCCATAAAGCGTGCTGCCCAAAAAAGCGGCAATAAAAAAGTAACCACTAAAGAGCTGCCCGGGCTTAACCACCTGTTTCAGGCAAGTGCCACAGGCGCCCCTGCCGAATATGGTGAGATTGAAGAAACCATTAACCCCGCAGCACTTACAGAGGTACTTACATGGATAAAGCAACAAACAAAATAATAGTTATGGCTACGGTGTATAAATCTAAAATAGGTTGGGAAACCTTTGTAATCTGTATTGTTTTGCTGGTGCCTTATTTTTTGGTATCGTTTAATAATTTTGATATCTGGGCCACAATAGCCATAGTGGGCATCATGGGCTTTGTGCTGGTATACTCTTACTTGAGCACGGTTTATAGTATAGACGGCGGCGAGCTGCTCATCAAAAGCACCTTCTTTTACAAAAAAAAGGTAGACATTGCCACTATCCGAAAAATAGTAGCCACGCGCAATCCACTAAGTTCGCCGGCACCGTCTTTAGACCGGATAGAAATTTGGTACAACGGCTATGACAGCGTTATGCTATCGCCAAAAGATAAAGACATTTTTGTAGCGCACCTGCAGCAAATAAACCCCGGTATAGAATATGTGCCTCGCAAATAAGCTTAAAATCGCCCCAATTGGGGCGATTTACATTATTTTTATATCTTAGCGTGTAACAATAACCCGGGTCAATCGACTTACATATTCAAGAAAACAACAGTTTATGAAAAAAATGATCTGCACGCTTGCACTGGCGTTGAGCATGGTAAGTTTTACGTATGCACAAAAAGGCGGCGAAATTAAGGTTGACATAGACCTTAACAACATTAAGGATGATAAGGTTCTGGTAACCGTTATTCCTGATGCCATAAAAGAAAACATTACTACCTATTACATTCCTAAAACAGTACCGGGCACGTATAGCGATGACAACTACGGGCAGTTTATAGAAGATGTAAAGGCTTTTGACAAAAACGGTAAAGAGCTTGCGGTAACTAAAGGCGATGTAAACTCATGGAAAATTGCAGATGCAAAAAAACTGGCAAAGCTAACCTACCTGGTTAACGACAGTTATGATAACGAGAGTACTAAAGAAGAAGCTATTTTTTCGCCATCAGGTTCAAACATACTTGCAGGCCAAAACTTTATGCTTAACACGCACGCTTTTGTAGGCTATTTTGAAGGCAAAAACGAAACGCCTTATAAACTAACGGTTAGCCACCCGGCAACACTATGGGGCGCTACCAGCATGGTAGACCTTAATGCTAAAGATAACGTAGATGAGTTTAAAACATCGCGCTACCTGGAACTTACAGAGCACCCTATTATGTACAGCAAGCCAGATTATACTACGTTTAGTACAGATGGTATGGATATTACCATAGCCGTATATTCGCCTACGGGCAAGGTTACCGCTAAGGATATTACCCCAATGATGGAAAAAACCATGCGTGCCCAAAAAAAATTCCTGGGTACCATAAACGCCAATAAAAAATATGCCGTTATCATCTACCTTTCGTCTATGACGGATACCGATGCAAAAGGCTTTGGCGCATTAGAGCACCCTACCTGTACCACTGTGGTTATGCCAGAGGTTATGGGGCTAGAAGAGCTTGCAGAGCAGCTTAAAGATATTGTATCGCATGAGTTCTTCCATATCGTTACGCCGTTAAGCGTACACAGTAAAGAAATCCAGTACTTTGATTTTAACGCTCCTAAAATGAGCGAGCACTTATGGATGTATGAAGGTGTTACAGAGTATTTTGCAAACCTTTTCCAGATCAACCAGGGCCTTATAGAAGAAGATGCATTTTATACCCGTATGGCCGAGAAAATAGCCCATGCAAAACAGTTTGATGATACCATGCCGTTTACCGTTATGAGTAAAAAAGTGCTTGAGGCACCTTATAAAGACCAGTACCGCAACGTATACGAAAAAGGTGCGCTTATTGCCATGTGTATGGATATTATTATCCGTGAGCAGAGCAAGGGCCAAAAGGGTATCCTTAACCTTATGCATGAGCTGAGCAAGCAATATGGCAACAACAAGCCGTTTAGCGACGACGAGCTTTTTGCTAAAATCACGCAGTTAACCTATCCGCAGGTAGGCGAGTTCTTAAAAACGTATGTTGCCGGCACCACGCCTATACCTTATGAGCAGTTTTTTGCTAAAATGGGTGTAACACCGGTTAAGGCTTCTCAGCCTGGCAATGCTTTTGTAAAAGGCATGCAGGAACCTTACATAGGTGTAGATAAAACCAGGTCTATATTTGTAAGGCCTGATATTGAGCCCAATATATTTTTTACAACACTGGGCATTGGCAAAGGAGATATAATTCTTGCCATTGATGGTGTTGATTATAACTATGACAACATTAATGATCTTATTATGAACAGCTTTGAGTGGAAAGAAGACCAGGCTATTACGGTTAAATTTTCGCACGAAGGCAAAGAGCAGACTGTAAAAGGCAAAGTTAAAATACCTCAGGAAGAAGTAGAATCTTTTACCGCTACAGATGCGTCTAAAGCAAAACTAAAAGACGCCTGGCTTAAAGGATAAGCAAACGATTTAGATACGATTTATAGATTCCCCGCCAGCGCGGGGAATTTTTTTTAACATGTCTCGTCCTGAAAAAAGTTGACTAATAAATGTCAACATTATGAAAAGAAAG
>JAZKDS010000039.1:1671-2738 GCA_040387455.1 Bacteroidota bacterium | reverse complement strand
TAGTTGTGGGCGCAGGCCATGCAGGCAGCGAAGCTGCCTCGGCGGCAGCAAACATGGGGTGCAGCACATTGCTGGTTACTATGAGCCTGCAAAACATTGCCCAAATGTCATGCAACCCTGCTATGGGCGGCATTGCAAAAGGGCAAATAGTACGCGAAATTGATGCCCTTGGCGGATACAGCGGTATTATAACAGATAAGACCGCCATCCAGTTCAGGATGCTGAATAAGTCAAAAGGGCCCGCTATGTGGAGCCCGCGTGCACAAAGCGACCGTATGCGTTTTGCTGAAGAGTGGCGCCTAATGATGGAGCGCACACCCAACCTTGATTTTTATCAGGAAATGGTGTCGGGCCTTATTATTGATGGTGGCAAAGTAAAAGGAATCCGTACCTCTTTGGGTATCGAAATAAGAAGTAAAACCGTAGTGCTAACCAATGGCACGTTCCTTAACGGGCTCATCCATATTGGCGAAAAACAATTTGGTGGTGGCAGGGCAGGAGAGGGTGCTGCCTATGGCATTACCGAAGATTTGGTTAAGGCAGGGTTTATATCCGGCAGGATGAAAACCGGAACACCTCCACGTGTTGATGGGCGCTCGTTGGATTATTCTAAAATGATAGAGCAACCCGGCGATGTTAACCCCGATAAGTTCTCGTATATGGATATAACGCAGCCCTTAAAAGAGCAGCGTTCTTGTTTTATGACCTATACCAGCGAGCTGGTGCACGATGTATTGCGTGAAGGTTTTGACCGTTCTCCCATGTTTAATGGCCGCATCAAAAGCCTTGGGCCACGTTACTGTCCCTCAATAGAAGATAAAATTAACCGCTTTGCCGATAAAGACCGCCACCAGCTTTTTGTAGAGCCTGAGGGATGGAACACGGTGGAGGTATATGTAAACGGCTTTAGCACCTCCCTTCCGGAGGATGTACAGTTTAAAGCCCTGCGTAGTGTAGAAGGGTTTGAGAAGGTTAAGTTCTTCCGTCCGGGCTATGCTATAGAGTACGATTATTTTCCGCCTACGCAGCTTAAGCATACGCTCGAAACCAAGCTTGTAGATGGCCTG
>JAZKDS010000039.1:0-1661 GCA_040387455.1 Bacteroidota bacterium | reverse complement strand
GGCCTGTATTTTGCAGGGCAGATAAATGGTACTACCGGTTATGAAGAAGCTGCATCACAAGGCCTTATGGCGGGTATAAATGCCGCGCTAAAAGTAAAGGATAAAGATCCGTTTATACTTAAGCGTAACGAGGCTTATATTGGTGTGCTTATAGACGATCTTATTACCAAGGGTACAGATGAGCCGTATCGTATGTTTACCAGCCGTGCAGAATACCGTACGCTGTTGCGCCAGGATAATGCTGATTTTAGGCTTACGCCGCTTTCATACGAAATTGGCCTTGCTAAAGAAGATCGCCTGCGCCGTATGGAAAAGAAACGCGATGCCAGCGATGCCTTTGTAACCTTCTTTAAAGAAACCAGTGTAACGGTAGCCGAGGCTAACCCAATACTTGAAGCTAAAGAATCGTCATTGATGGTACAGCCCGATAAAATGTTTAAGGTATTCTCTCGTCCGCAGCTGGATCTTGAGGATATTTTAAAGTTCGAAAAAGTACAGGAATATGTAGCTGCCCACAACCTGGACAGGGAAGTGATAGAGCAGGCCGAAATTCAGGTCAAGTATTCGGGCTATATCGAGAAAGAAAAAAACAACGCAGATAAGCTTAACCGACTTGAGGATGTAAAAATCCCTGAGAACTTTGATTATGATAAAATCAAGTCATTGTCGTATGAAGCGCGTGAAAAGATGAAAAAAATTCGCCCGGTAACCATTTCGCAGGCATCCCGCATTAGCGGTGTGTCGCCCAGCGATGTTTCGGTGCTTTTAATACACATGGGACGCTAATGAAAATGTTTCACGTGGAACCTTATATAAAAACCCTTTTCAAAAAAGGGTTTTTGGTATTTTTAGTAGCCATTACTTTTGCTTCGTGCATCAGGCCACAACACACAGTAGAAATTCAGGATTATGTGCTTATGCCTAACGGCAAAGAGGTCTTAGGGAGAGATAAAGGCTTAACCGCTTTTATATTTGAAAACAATCCGCGCAAAATACCTTTTGTGCAGTTTATAGCAAACAAGTATAATGTGGGTACCTATGTTGATGTTTCTTATGATGTAGACCTCGACGGACACCGATTTAAGGTATTTGTGTATGAAAATGCCGAACTCGAAAAATATTTTGACATGTCTCAGTTTATGGTTACCAAAGCCGAAACTGAAATAAACATAGTAGGTTCTACAGCACGCTTTCTTGGCATGTCTGTTATTAATGATTATAATGAAGATTGCCTTGACGATAATTCGCTTTACAAAAACATTACTATTGCTTACCTAAAAAACCTAACCGACGAATACAATAAGTTATAAATGGATTTTATAAATAAACCGGTATATATTGCCGTAAAAGACCATTCTGTTTCACGTGAAACATTTGAACTGCTCCTTGATGAGGAACTTCAGCTTTTAAAAACCCATCCGCAGCCTGCCCCGCAGGATTTAGGCCGTTATTATGAAAGTGACGATTATATAAGCCACACCGATGGCAAGCGTTCACTTTTTGAAAAACTATACCACACCGTTAAGCAAAAAGCTCTGCGCGATAAAATAACGCTGGTACAGCAGTTTCAGCCTAAAAAAGGCGAGCTGCTGGATATAGGTGCCGGTACCGGCGATTTTTTAGTAGTAGCTAAGACAGCAGGCTGGAACATTACCGGTATT
>JAZKDS010000038.1:0-2875 GCA_040387455.1 Bacteroidota bacterium | reverse complement strand
TAAAACCGCGTTCGCCTTTATAAACGGTAATACCCTTATCCATTTGCAGCACCAGGTAGGCCTTTACCTCCTCGCTTTTAGACGAGATAATGGTAACGCCCGTAAACTCCTGTATGCCATCTACCACATAAGCAATAGTGCGCGATGCCACAAAGTAGGTAAGCATACTATAGAAGGCTTTTTCAAGGCCAAAAAATATAGATGCTATACAAAAAATGATAATGTTAAGCCCCAGTATAATTTCGCTCATGGTAAAGCCTACACGTTTACCGGTATATACAGCAAGTACCTCTATTCCATCCAGCGCACACCCACCGCGCATACCAAAACCCACCCCCAGGCCTATAAAGAAGCCTCCAAACGCCGAGATAATAAGTTTATCATGGGTAAGTTCGGGCACGGGTAGCCAGCGCAGGCAAACGCCTAAAAGCACGATAGCAATAAGCGACTTAAAGAAAAACTTTTTACCCACCAGTTTATAACCCACAATAACTAACGGCAGGTTAAGGGCCACAATGGTATAATCAATATCAAAATGATATTTTTCGTGCAGCAGGATAGAAAGGCCCGTTATACCGCCATCAAAAAAGTGGTTGGGCATCAGCAGGCCTTTAAGCGCAAAGTTTATAGAGAGTATGCCCACTATTATAAAGGCATAATCTGTAAAAGAATCTTTAAGGTTTAATCTGTTTGAAACGCCTTCCATTTATATTATAAAGTAATTAGTTTATTTTTAATCCTCTGCAGGTTTTCCTGCTTTTTAGTTTCACGATATGCCTTTGCATACGCTGTAAAATAATGATGGCTTTCAAAAAAACGCACCTGCATCTGGTTCCAACTTTCTTCGCTATCTACAACACCTGTGTGCTTTAATTCGGCAAAAAGCTTATCTGATATCTCCCAGAAATCATTACGCCCCAGGTAATCAAGGTCGGCATCGGCTAAAATTTCTTCCAGCGGTGTTTGCGGCTGCTGTGGTATTTTAGTAGCCCTTATCATGCCACAGATAACCGCTATATGATCATCGCTATAGCCAAAGCCCGGCAGGTACTGTTTTGCAAAATTACACGAAATTTCTTCGTGCCCGGCCGCCTGCTCTATAAACCCGGAGTCATGAAAAAGGGCGGCAGTTTGCAGTAGTATGGCTGCATCATCTTTAATACCCACGGCAGCTATATGCCTACCGGCAGCAGCATACACATCCTGTATATGGGCAATATTATGATAGGTTAAATGCGCGGGCAGTTCTTTTGCCTGCTTTGCAAGTATAAACTCTTTTGCCTGTTTAAAATCCATCCGTTTTATTTGCGTTCTACAAAATACATTTTTATAAGCCCCTTGCCTTTAGCATCAAGCTCACCCCTGTAGTGGGTTTCATAAGCTTCTTTTATCAGGTCAAAGGTACTCTCGCTAATGTTTATTTTTCCGGCAATACCATTACTCTCCATTCGGCTGGCTATGTTTACGGCATCGCCCCACACATCATAAGCAAACTTTTTAATACCCACAATACCGGCCACAACATTACCACTGTTAATGCCCGTGCGCATTTCAAAATACACTTTGCCCTGCGCCTGGCGCTCAATTTTATAATTCTCGATAAAATTACGCATTTCAACGGCAGCTTCAACGGCATTTTTAGCATGGTCTGCATTTTTACCCGGAAGGCCACTAACCGCCATGTAACTATCGCCAATGGTTTTTATCTTCTCAATATTGTACTTGGTAATAATATTATCAAATGCCTTAAAGCAGTGGTTAAGCTCGCCTATAAGCTCTTCGGGGCTAAACTTTTCAGATAGTTTGGTAAAGCCCACAAAATCTGTAAAAATAATAGATACCTGCTCATAATACTGGGCACTGGCCTCTCCTTTAGTTTTAAGCTCTTCGGCTACCTCTGCCGGAAGAATGTTAAGCAGCAGGTCATCGCTACGTTTTTTCTCAGAAGCAATAATGCGGTTATCCTTACGCTTGCGCGAATAGGCCACACCCGCCCCGCCGGTAATAAGCAGCAGTACACCAATACCCGCAAAAGCATAGTTACGGTTGGTTTGCTCTTTATCAAGCGCAGCTTTTTGACTGGCCTTTAAAAGAATCTCTTTTTGGCTGTATTCAAATTCGGCCTCCTTTTTTACAAAGGCATTTTCGCGCTCAACAGAAGTCAGGCTGTCTTTGTAAACAATAAAATCCTTATACGCTGCCACAGATTTTGAATATTGCCCAGTAAGCTCGTATGCTTCAGCCAGCTGTTGCGAGCAATCCTGCAAATCTTTTAAACTGCTGGTTTGAATATATAATGGCAATACCCTTTCAAGACTATAAATACTTTTAAGCAATAATTGTTTATTATTACCTTGCTGTTTCGCAAGGCTAAGGTAGGCTTTACCCAAACCGGATAAACCCATTTGTTTTGCCTCGACAGATGCCTGCCCTGCTTTTTCATATTCATAGCATATATCTATAACTGCCTGTGAATATTTTACCGCTTCTACAAAATTGCCATAATTATACTCTGAATTTGCAATAAGATAGTATGGATAAATTTTTTTTGCCGGAACCGGCAATGCATCTGTTAGCTGTTTTGCTGTTTCAAGATACTGTCCTGCCTGCTTTTTATCGCCTGTTTTAAAATAAACATTGCTAATATTTATTGAAATTGGAATTCGGTTATCCAAAAAATTTAGGCCTTTAGCATACTTAAGTGCCGAGTTAAAAGAGCCCAATGCTTGTTTATAGTCTTTTTGATCAAGATATATACGGCCTATTTCATTATTTATGTCCAGCATAAAACCTGTACTACCCTCTTTTTTATTAGCCACTTCCAGTGCTTTTTTATAATACTGCAATGCCTTTGTTTTGTTACCATTATTTAAAT
>JAZKDS010000037.1:0-8910 GCA_040387455.1 Bacteroidota bacterium | reverse complement strand
ATCAAGCGCGGCTTCATGAAGGCCGACGACAACGTCTACCAGCTCTACACCGGGGGTACCGTCAAAAGTGCCTATGGGGCCGGAGATATAAATGTTTCCTGTCATTTTTTTTAGGTTTAAAAATTGAAGGATTGAAGATTGAAAGATTAAAACTTTGGTAACTTTGCAGCAAACCTCATCACTATGTTCTGGTCTAAATTATTCGGCAAAAAGAAGCCGGAGCCAAAATCTAAAACCACACTGCCCGACCTACCGGCGCTTAATGCCTGGGGTATGCTTTTTCAGGGTAACGGGCTCAGCCTGTACAGCCGCTTTGCGGGCAGCCTGCCGGATGGTACCGATTATATTTACCTGAAAAGCTACCCGGAGGTGTTTGCCCTGGAACGCTGCATTTTTGGCGACTGGATATACCCGGCGCGCAATGGTATTTACCTGCAACAGTGGGACGACGACAAAGCCTCTGCATGTGCCCTTGTGTACATTAGTTTTGAAAGTATGGAAGCCGAAGTGCTTAAAACAAGTATTAAAAGTAGTGACTGGAACGCGGGTTATGAAGAGGGGAAGCCGGTGATTAACTTTGGTGAATTTATTGAAAGATTTAAGATTGAATGATTGAAAGATTTTGGCGCCGGATTGGGCTGAAAGCTGAAAGCTGGGCGCTGCCTGCTTCAAAATAAATAACTTCCTTTCTACAGTACAAAGGTACGGCGTGATTTTGAGGGTTTACTGAAGGCATTCTTTCAGTAAAAAAATGAGGATTTACAGGGGTTTTGAAGTATTTTCTTAAAACCAAACTTCATTGCGCACCTTAAAAAACACTAATTTTACGTTGACCAATATAAAAAGTATATGAAACACCTTGTTGTTATGGCCTTGCTCCTCTTCCTGGCGGGTTGCGCGAAAGACCCTAAAGAAACCCCTGCCCCTGCTAAAGCAGATACCCTTGCAGTGAAACCGTCTAAGGCCGAAAAACTGTATGTAAAAGACCCGTCATTATATGATGCCTCATTCCTGAAATGCCTGGAGCCAATGCCGGACACGCTCAGGATTATTGACAATTATATACTTGCCCAAAATGACACCCTCTATTTTGATGAGGCGCTAAAACTTAACCAAAACTACCGTTTTACAGGCTTTACCGATACCCATTTTTACCAGGTGGATATTATTCGCAATGGGCTTACTACCGTGCAATATGACTATGCTGTGATGGCTAATGAAAAACCTGTTTATAGCCTTAAAGGTACGGCAGTACTAAACTGCGGCTTTTTACTGGGCGCAGAATCGGCTGATGATGACAAGACCGGCGATGGCTATTTTGTATCAGACTATCGTGATGACAGCAATAATTGCGGTGCCACGGTAAGCATAGGCGAACCCGATGATGAGGGCCGGATAAGGGCAATTGTAAACTGCCCCTGCAGCCCAAAAGAAATCAGCAGAAATAACCATGAAGCCGTTACCCTTCGCGAAAGCCATTAACACCCCTCCATAAACGCGATGATGTTAAACAACGTGCGTGTGCTTATGTTATATTCATCGGCTACAATGGCGGCGGCCATGGTTTTCTGGCGGCCTGTGTAGCGGGTGTGCAGGTTTTCAAACTCCTTTACATACGCCTCATAATACACCTTCCAGTCCAGCAGGTGCACGGGTATAATACCTTTGCCCATCAGGGTTAAAAAGCTATCGCCAAGGGTGGTTATCGTTTGGTATCGGGTCAAATAAAGGTTATTATGGCAAATATTAAGCATTTATTTTTTAAAGCGTAGAGCCCTGATATTTTTATATATTTGGAAAAATTGTTTTATGCACATGTTATTTAATTTTGGAAAGGCATCGGCCATATTCGGCGAACCATCTGAAGATGCAATGAAAGGCTTAGCACTTATAGGCGCCCTTATAACAGCACTTATATTTGGTGCCGTTTTGCAAAAATATATATACATGCCCAGGCACAGGGCGTTGCTTGAAAGAAAGAAAACGCCTCTATCTAAAGACATTAAGCGCGAGCTTGATTATGCGCAATACCTTAAATGGGCGTTAGAGAACGGCCAAGCACCCCATTTTAACAAATAGTATTTATGCACTACTTTATAGAATATTCTTTAATAGGCATTGCATGCATATGTGGCTACATGTGCCTGCTGCTTTTACATACCTACCTTACCTCAAGGCCAAAAATTAAACAGGATATTGCAGAAAACCCTTATATAAAGCGCCACCTGGATATGCTTAAACGTAAAAAATATTACAGCGTGCCCAGGCCAGAGGAAGAACAGCCTGATAACATAAAAAACTTTAGCCGCTCTATAAAAGAGTTTGACAGGCAAATGGGTTATAACCTGTGGGAAGACGAAGAGTAGCCTGTATTACCATTTCGCCAGCGGGCAAACATCTGTACTGCGCACCTTTGCGCTAAGCGGGCATTTGCAAAGGTTGCAATAAGCTCCCCTAATCTCTGTAAGGTTGTCTTTTACAAAAGCCAGGAGCTTACCCTGTTTTGCATGAGAGCACGCGGCACATAAGGCGGCACGCTGTGTTGCAAGGGCTTCTGTAACATTAGATTTTTCAAGGTAGTTTTTCCACCCGGAAAGTATTTTGTTTATTTTCATGCAAATAAATTATAATCAAGTATTACGTTGAAAAAAATACGCTACATTTGAAACGATTTAAAATCGATTAACCACTATATAAAACATCATGAAAAAACTTACTCTCTTATTATTGTTTTTTAGCCTGGCTGCTACAGCACAAACAGGTGTAAACTATCCTGCATTTAGGCCTGAACTGCTAATAGGCAAAGAAATAATAATACAATCCAGAGATTGGGATGTTAACTTTTCGGGATATGAAAAATTTTATACTGAGCCAGATCTAAGCAAAAGATATAAACAAAACAGCGCTGGATATACCGAAACAAAGGCCCTGGAAAAAAGGCACTTTAATGTAACAGGTATAGAGCGCAAAAAAGTGGGCACCAGTGGTACTGAAATTATTTTTATAATTTTAAACGATCCTACAACACACGAAACTATTTATAATTGGTACACCCCTGGCAATAATCCTGATGGGGATTATTATATTGAAGTGGCAGGAGGCTTAACCTTGCCGGATGATTTTTATTGTGACCTTATTGACGTAAAAAAAAGTGAGGGCGGGGTACAGTACTTTACTGAATTTGATGCCGGTTTTTTGATACTTAAAACAGTATTGCCCAATCAAAATCCAATATACGAGTTAGTGTTTAATTGCCCCAGAGGCACTTATGAGGGCATTATTGAAATAACCCTTAAAAATGGTAAAATTATTAAACGAACCAAGTTAAAAGGGGCGGCTATACAATTAAATTTAACCCGCTTTATTTACAGGTTTATACTTACTGATGACGAGCTAAAACTTTTGCAGGAAAGTGAAATGACAAACTTTAGGATAGATACCAACCTAAAAAATATTTACAATAGTAATAGCGCACCTCATGCATTGACAAAAGTAATACCCTGCATTATAAAAAAATAAATTACAGCCCCCGCTTTGCGGGGGTTTTGTTTTTTAAAAATTAGCACCGTTTTGCACCTGTACATAGCTGTTGCCCTGTGTAATAATATCCCTTACAGCAACTACCGGCGCCGGTATAGCACTGTTAGCCAATGCAATTTTTGCTGCTAATTCATCTACGTTTAATGGCTGTTGGGCAATTTCTCTAGATACTATGCCACCATTAGCAAAATAGTTTGGTGCACTGCTGCCACCGGCCGGGAAAGCATTGTTAAAGGCCATAAAATGGCGTGAGGCATTACGGTTCATTACACCAATAAGCTCGCCCTGTTCTGCTTCAAACCGGGTGCCGTCGCTGCCTGTAAAGAGCGTGCCGCCCGCGGCGTGGCGGTTACCGCCCACCTGTACAAGCCCGCCTTGCTCAAATTTAGGCTCTTTAGCTCCGGTTATTTTTGCCACATTGCGCAAACCCGTTGCCGTTACTGCCGCTGCTGCTATGTAGTTAAACGGTGGAGGCGCTGAGGCTAACGCTACGTTTGCCGCCTGATAGGTATCAATTAAAGCCGCTGCTGCCGAAAAGGCTTTGCCGGCTTTGCTTTCCTTGCCAAAAATTTCGGCCATTTGGTTGTAGGTTTGGCGGGCCAATTGCATTTTGGCATTATGGCGGTCTTCTTCAAGCTTTTGGATGTTCTCGACTTTTAGCTTTTCAGAATCTGTTATGGCTTTATCGTATTCTTCCTGCGATATAAGTTGGTCTTTAAGTTGACCTTCGAGCATTACAGCAGTTGCGGTATACCTTTCTTCTTCTACAGCAATTTTTGCATCAAAATCTTCCTGCGATTTTTGCAGGCCTGCCTGGTAATCAGCCTCTACTTTTGCTGCGTCGTCTGCCTTTCTTTTGAGTTTTTTTGCCTCATTTTGATCATTCAGCCTTTTTTGGTTTTCGGCAATACGGGTATCATGTTCTTCCTGCAGCGCTTCACTTTGTGTAAGGTAATCAATCTCGTGTTGCTCCAAGGCATCAAGATTATTTTTATTGGCTATAATTTTATCTATCGCAGCAGCATCAAGGTTTCCTTTTTGTTTTGCCAAAAATTCTAATTGGTTTTTAAGGTCTGTATCAAGTCTATTCTTTTCATTAGTAACAAGTTCCTGATCTATTTTTTCAACACCTTCAAGATGGCTTTTGCTGCGCTGCAGCTGAAGGTTAAGAATAGCCTCTTCTTTTTCAATCGCCTTGTCGCCAAAATCTTTTGTAATTGAAGCCTGTCTTTCAAGCATCTGCTTCTTAATATTTAAAAGATCGGTTTCATATTCAATCTGGGTAATCTTTTTAAGTTCAAGTTGTTTCTTTAATAAACTAAGCGATTTATTTGCATAATCTTCTTCGTATTTAAGTTGTTCCGTAAGGCTTTTACCACGTACCTCGCTTTCTGCCACAAACAGGCCCAGTAATTGTTTTTGGCGTGTTAGGGCGTCATCGGACAGCTTTTTGCGACGGTCGGTTTCTTTCTTGGCCTCGGCATCTTTTTCTGCCTTTATCTTTTCCTGCAATGCTTTACGGTCGGCGGCCTGGTGCTCCAGTATATCGCCTTCTTCATCGGCAATACGCTGTTTTTCTACTTTTGCATCCTGCAGGGTTTTTAGCTCGTCGGCGGTTATGCCCTTAGTTTCCTGCAGTTTTGCAATTTGGGCAGCGGTACCGTCTTCCAAGATTTTAAGATCGTCTTCGCTAAGGTCTTTTTCCTGCTGTAATTTAGCCTTGGCAATACGGTAGGCTTCTTCCGAGAGGCGTTTGCGCTCGTTATAATTGTCTGTTTCAATTTTAGCCGCATCCTGCAATGCCTGCATGCGCTCCTCCTCGCTCAGGGTTTGGTCCTGGCTTTTTTCAATAAGGTCGTCTATCTGCTGTTTAGCCTTGTTGTTGCGCTCTTCCTGCAAGGCCATCTCGGTATTTAGCAGGGCTTCGGCTTCCTTTAACTTTATGGCTTCATCTGCCGCGCTGCTCATGCTGCCCAACAGGTTGGTAAAGCCGTTTATAAGAAAGGTAATACCTTCTGCCAGCAGTTGTATGGGCATGGTAACTATGTCTAATATAGGCGCCAGGCCTGCCATGGCTTTTTCTACCGCCATAGTAAGGGGTGTAAACTTTTTAAACTGCTCTATAAGCGGGGCTATAAGGGTAAGCAAAAAACCAATCGGGTTTGCCTTTATGGCGGCGCCCATGCCCTGTATACCGGCAGTCATGCCGCCAAGGGCTGTTTTAAACAGGTTACCCACCCCGCCTGCCTGCTGTCCGCGCGAAACGAAATCGCCCAGGCCACCGTTAAATATGTTGATGCTTTGGGCCGCTTCGAGTGTTTTATCTTTATAGTCGTTAAAGGTTTTTACCTGCTGGCCTGCACTATCGGCCTGCATAAGGCTGTTGTTTTTTTCAACTTCGGCGCTAAGCCCGGCCATAGCTGCCGTTGCATCTTGGGCAGTAGCTGTAATGCCGTCTATGGCCTGGGCAGCTTCCTGGTATACCTCGTTTAAATCTTCCTGGGCATCGGCGGTTTTTTTAACGGCTTTGGTTACTTCTTTCTGGCTGTCTGCAAGGTCTTCGTTTTTTTTAATTTGTTGCTTAAGCGCTTTTACCTGCTCGTTCATTATGGCGGTAAGCTGCTTCATGTCGTCCTGCATTTTGCGAAACTGCCCTGATGTGGTATCACCGGCATCTTTTAGGGCCAGGAGTTCTTTTTTGAGTTTTTCGAGCGCCTCTTTACTTAGCAGCGCCGCCACCAGCAGGGCTTTTACATCTATATCAAGTTCGGCGAGTACAATTTTTGGGTTTGCCATTATGTTATGGTTATACTTAAAATATTACTGTCAAGGCTTATGGTTTTATCTGTACTTACCACACTGAGGCTTAATTGATAAGTACCTAGTGTAGTATAAGTTACCTGATACTCGTAATTTGATATTTTTGTTACCGTTGCCTCAAGGGCATTAAGTGTAAATGTATAGGCATCCTGGTTATAAAGGGTGTTGAGCCATACTGTTATCTCCTGGCTTATGGCCGCCTGGGTTTGTGTTATGCCAAAACCGAAATCTATATAGGGCGGTATGTTTTTTAGTTCCTGTATCATATTTCTATAGTAACGTTTGAAGGAATATCTACAATAACCGTATTGCTAACCACGCCATTAGTTTCCACTCTTATGTAAAGGGGTTCTCCGGTTGCGGGCAGGGTTTTATACCTGGGGCTTACCGCGCTGCCCGTGGTGTTATACCACGTGGTGCCGTTAGGGCTGTACTGCACTGTAACATAGGTAGGGCTAAAGTTTATAAGGTTAAAATGCAGTGCAACCTCTGTGCCTGCCGTTACTACTTTGTATAGCGAAATGGCCGGTAAAAGTTCAGGCACAGGTACATAATGCACGCGCACCAGTTCGCACCGGGTAATTTTATTGGGCACATAATTGCTTATCTTATTCATGATAAAATAAGATGATAGCTGCTCTACATAATACAGCTTTTTAAAGTCGAAGGCTGCCAGGTCTGCATCTGTAAGCCAGAAATCGGCGGTTAAAACCAGCGGCTTATCCAGTATTTGCATGATGTTGCCATAATACTCCTGGAGGATGTCCTGAAACGGCAGTTTCCAGTAGCTTTCAAACGGGGCGCTTGTTACAGAAACAACTGTGCCGCCCAGGTTTAACGATGTGAGTGTAAGCAAAGGGCTAAAATTTTGAGGGATGCTCTTTAAAAAATAAAACCGGTTATCCAGCGGTTTATAGTTTATAACCTGTATGGTGTTACCCTCTTCATCAGTATCTTCTCCCGGCTCTTTCTCCCAAAATTTGTATATGTTAGAATAAAGCGCGTTGCGAAATCTTGACGGCTCTTTTTCCGGGCTGTATATTTTAGATTTTAGCGTATCGCGGGTTTCAGGCAGGTTGCTGTTTTGCACCTCTATAAAGGCATCGTTATAGGTATCTTCTTTAGTGTTGTACTGGTAGCGGAACCAGTTGCGCTGTGCGTAGTTGCCCGGCAGGTAGTTTTCTGATGCTTTTTTTACAAACTTGCTGCTCCAGTCTTCTATGGCCGTGGTTTGCAGTTGCTCCTGCATGGTTAAGAATATATACTTATTGCTGTATTTGTCTTTATGCAGGGTGAGCCCAAAACGGTATACCACCTCGTTTAAAAAATCACGTATGGAGAGGCTGGCAAAGGCTTCGTTAAAATTTACCTGGTTTCCGTCTACCCGCACCAGCTTTACACTTAACGATGATTCGGATGCATTGAGGCTATACCCCGGCCACTGGCCCGCATCTGCCCGTATTACTACGGCAATACTGTCATTTTCATTAAGCGTAAATATTGAAGATGCATTAAACTCATCTCCCGATGCCAGTTGTGTGGCCAGCTGGCGGAACATTAAGGTGTTACCCGCAGTAAGCCCTTGTGCATTTTTAGCCAGGTATACCCTGCTTTTGCGCCCATTTGTGGTTATGCTGCCCGATACTTCCAGCCGGTAGGTGCCGGTTTCCTGTACTTTAAGGTGCGTATTTAGAAAGGAAGGCAGGGTGTTTATAGTGGCGGTGGTAAAACGCGCATAATAGTTTTTGTTGCTGTATGCCTCGTTAGAAAAGGTAAAACTATAGTCTTCCGACTCAAATTTTGTAACGTTTAAATCATCTGTGGTAAAACCTTTAGGGAACGTTATGTACAGGTTCTGGAAATCCTGCATCTGGAATATCGACCCTGAATATTCAAACCCATGGGCTGTAAATATCTTATGCCACAGGTAGCTGACTTTTACCGATGGTATAAGGTAGTCTATATTTATAATATTTGTAAGCGGGAGCCTTAGCCTGCCGTTATAGTCAGCCAGGATGTATTTATAATTATAGTTGTTAGCATCATTCCATGATGCCGTAACATTAGCCATATTTTTGTTATGATCAAGGTCTTCGCCCAGATTTAGGCTCGCCAGGGTTTTGTTTTCAATGGCTTTGTAGAGGTCTATAATCCCGTCATAAACCACGCAGTCATAACTGTCGCCGCCATCGGTAATTACCGCCCAGCCGTTGTATACAAAGCATTCACCGGTGTGGCTGTACAGGCTGCAGGTGTTTTTTTGGTAAGGCACGTTGCTACTGTTTCCGGTAACGGTTAGGTAATCCAACAACTTTATGTTGGTTGCGGTTTTAGGCAGGCTGAATTTATTGGTATAGCTGGCCTGCCGGTTGTCAAGGCTATTAAGGTCGTTTACCTGCCGGGTCTGGGCAATAACCTGCCCCGGCTCAAGATCGGCCAGGTGCCCGTTTATGTATAAGAGTAGGGACACATTTTAGGGTTTGGGAAATCTTTAGAGTAGCAAAGTTTTAGCTTCTTGTAAGTGGCAAAGTTTAGCTTCACTTATAATCT
>JAZKDS010000036.1:0-3781 GCA_040387455.1 Bacteroidota bacterium | reverse complement strand
TGGCCTGGTCTACATACTTGTCTTTTTGCTGTTGTATAATCTGGTTGGTAAGCGATGTAACAGATTTGCTTAAATCAGTGCTGATTTTAGGGTTGCTAAAGCTGCCTGTAAGCACTGCATTAACCGGTACACTCAGTTTGCCCGCATCCGCAGGTTTAAGCGTAGCGAGCAGCTTATTCACTTCAGTACCCAGGTATTTAGCCGGTACATCAAACGCCAGGTTGTAGTTCATTACCTGGTCAAAACCGTGCTGCCCGTCTATCTTAACGCTAACATCCTGGTAGTTTAGGGTAAACGGCTGTATGTTTACTTTACCATCGCTAAAGCTAAGGTTAAGGTTTTTATTAAGGTTAACCTTTTTAAGGTCGATAAACCTAAGGTTACTGGTAATGGCGTTAAGCACTTTGCTCTGCTCCGGGTTGATAGATGTGCCTGCAAGCCCGCCAGCCAGTGTGCCGGTAAGGGTTTTCATGTCAGGGGTCATTTCTTTAGGGTCAAGGTTGCCCTTAACTTTAATATCGGCGTTAAGCTTACCTGTTATAACACCCGCTATAGGGGCAATGCTTTTAAGCATATCAAGCTGTGTAAAGCTTTGTGTAATATCAAGGCTGCTCAGGTCGAGCGACATATCAAACGTAGGTACTTTACCTTTGGTAGATACCGTTCCGCCAAAGCCTATGGCACCGCCAAAGATATTGGTCTTTACATTTTGCAAGGATACGGCCTCATCTTTAAGCACCATTTTACCCTGAACGTTAGTAAGGTTCAGGTTGTCATACACTACCGTTTTAGCGTTAGCTGTAATGGTACAATCTAAAAATGCAGGAATTTTTACCGCATCGCTGGTTGTGGTAGTAGTCTTGGTAGTGGTTTTAGTTTCGTCTTTACTCTCTGTAGTGGTCTTTGTTTGTGCAGTGGCTGTTTCGGTAGCCATAAAATCCTGTACTACAAGCTTGTTACTTGTCATGGCAAAATTGCCCTGCAGCGTTTGGTTTTTAAATACAAAGCCATAAAAATTATCAAGCGCACCGGTAATAGAAATATCACTGCTCCCCGTTTTGGCATCAAATTTACTCAGGCTTATACGGCTTGGGTTAAACGCCACATTGGCCTGGCTTATAACAAACGGATTCTTAAACCCATCAGGCTTGTAGTTAAACCCGCTAAGGCTTATGCTACCGTTATTCTGTATTTTTTCATAAGCACCGGTTTCTACCGATGCCATGTCAAACTTAGTTTCTACATCGGCTTTTAGTATGCCTGTAAGCGGCACATCAAGCTGTACAGGATAAGCCTTGGTAACGTTAGCCAGGTTAACCGTGCCTTTAAGCTTGGCATCTACCAGTGCGTTTTCTACAATATTGCGAATGTTTGCCTTAGCATCAAACACATCCTGCGCTATACGGAACGAAAACTTGTCGATGTTTACATAAGTATCATTAAGTACGCCGGTCTCGTTAATAACCTTGGTGTCTATGTTTATGTTTTCTACCGCCATAGGCAAGGTAGGGTACTTAAACATGGCATTGACAGAGTTAAACGCAATGTTGAATTTAGGTACCGTAGTTTCGCTGTACAGGCCGTTTACTTTGCCGTTTACCGTAAAGTTGCCTTCGGTTTTTACACCTGCCAGGCTGCCGCTATAGCTCTCTGGCACCAGGGCCAAAAAGTTTTTAAACGATGTTTCGAGCGTATTAAAAGTAAGGTCTATTTGCTGCCCGGCCTCCTGCATGGCTACGCTTCCGCCAAATTTTAGCCCCATCTGGTTGATGAAAGCCTTATTTTCTTTAAAGGTATAAATGCTCTTGTCAAGGTCCATGCCCAATATGGCATCCAGCTTAAGCTTAACACCGCGCATGTAGTTGGCTTTATCCATATCAAAGGTAAGGGTAGCTGTAGTATGGGTGTCAAGATCGAGCTTATTGGCTGCAAAGTTGCCTTTGCCGGTATGGTTAAGGCTGTCTATAACCACACGCATTTTGCTGCGCTCATCATAATATTTAAACTTAAGGTTTTGTACCTCATAGTTGTCTATAGTAAGAGCAAAGGGCTTGCTTGCGGTAGTATCGGCCGGTTTTTCTTCTGCTGCATTTTTAAGTGCAATATCAAAATTGCCCACACCGTCTTTATTAAAAAGTATGTTTACTATACCATCTTTAGTACTAAATGACTCAAGAGACATGCTTTCGCCTTCGCTTTTAAAAAGCTCCTTCATGCTCATCTTAAGGTTAATTTCGCCCATGTACACAAGGGTATCACCTACAAAAGGCGCCTTGTTGATAACGCTTAGCTTATCAATAGTTACACTTGCTTTTGGGAAGTTTTTAAAAAGGCTAAGGCTCACATCTTCAAAAGCTACGGTAGCATCTACCTGCTCATTAATGGCCTTGGCTATCATGGCCTTTATTTTATCTTTAAATAAAAACGGGGCTGCCGCCAGTGCAATGATAATGACAAGCAGGGTAATGCCCGTCCATTTTAAAATCTTCTTAACCATACAAATTCTTTTATTAAATGCTAAAGGTAAGCAATAATCGCTACTGTTTATTTAACGACGATTATCTTATGTTTATTTCATAAGGCATAACGGCCTGCACACCCCTAAGTTGTGTGGCGCGCCTCATGCGCTTAATAAGCTCATAGTTTTCTGCGCCCACCTGTTCTTTAATAAGCTCCTCTTTGGTTTGTGCCAGGCCAAACCCTTTAAGGATGTCGCCAAACTCTTTTTCATACTCCGGGTAATCCTCGGTAGTGTATTTTGTGCTCTTGCCTAATTTTGCAGCATAAGCCACAGCTTTGTCAAGTCCGCCTATTTCGTCTACCAAACCATTTTTAAGGGCATCGGCACCCGTCCATACACGGCCCTGGGCAATAGCATCTACTGCTTCCGGGGTCATTTTGCGGCCTGTGGCTACACGGCTTACAAAAGTGGTATAAATGTTTTCTATGCTTTCCTGTATTACCTCTCGGGTGTTTTCTTTAAGTGGAGAAAACACGCTGTAGCCCGATGCATTAGCATGGGTGCTAACCTCTTGTGCGTGCACGCCCACTTTATTGGCCAGGCCTGTAAAGTTTGGCAGTACACCAAACACACCTATTGAGCCTGTAATGGTGGCCGGTTCGGCAAAAATGCGGTTGGCACCACACGCTATATAGTAACCGCCCGATGCTGCATAGTTGCCCATGCTTACTACCACCGGCTTTTTCTTTTTGGCCAGTTCTACTTCGCGCCAAATAAGCTCACTGGTAAGGGCGCTGCCCCCCGGAGAGTCTACACGCAATACAATGGCCTTAACGGCATCATCTTCTATAGCGGCCTTAAATGCCCTGCGCAGGCTTTCTTCGCCAATAACATCTACATCGCCTTCGCCACCGGTAATTTCGCCCTGGGCATATATTACGGCAATAACATCTGTAGCACCGTTAACCAGCTTGTTTGCGGCTGTAGCCTGTACATAATCAAGTATATCAACAGAGTTGTACTCTTCGTCTTTCTTAACCTTAAGGGCTTTTTTAATACCGTTTACATACTCATCCTGATAGCCTATTTTATCAATAAGCTTGTTGTTTTTTGCCAGTTGAGCCGTGCGTGCGCCCAGTTTATTGGCTATGCTGTTAAGGCTGTCTACCGGTATTTTTCGGCTTTTAGAAATATCATCTACAACGGTTGTCCATACCGAGTTAAGCAATGCGCTTATCTGCTCGCGGTTGGCATCGCTCATTTCATTGGCAAGAAAAGGCTCTACAGCACTTTTGTACTTACCATGGCGAATAACCTCCA
>JAZKDS010000035.1:0-1765 GCA_040387455.1 Bacteroidota bacterium | reverse complement strand
CTCGTTTATCACCACCAATGCTGAGTCGGATTGTATATATTCCGGTTTAAAAAACTCACCGGCTTTCAGCGGTATATTATAGGTTTTAGCATACTGGTTATCGCTTATCATTAATTGCGATGCAAACCCCTGTTCTACATTTTGGTCAACCTTGTACCCGGTTAAATAGCCGCTATTGGCGCCATCCGGGATCTCCCACGACAAAGATACCGACTCCACCGCGTTTACTTGCGAGAGCTGGTAGCGGATGTTCTCCATTTTTTGTACCCCGGGCTTAGACCAATTTCGTGGTAGTTGCGCGTATACCACATACTCTTTATCAAAGCCCAGATTTTTACCGAAGAAAAGATTTATCTGCTTTGAAATAATTATAGCCGCTATTAGAGCGACCGCCGCCGTGCTAAACTGAAATACGATCAATGCTTTTCTGAAAAAGACATTGTCTTTTACCCTGTCGCGCTTGCCTATTACCAGGGCAAAAAATATAAGCCCAAAGTAAAAGTAGTATGGAAATGATAATATGCTGGTCATCTCTGTGGCTAAAAGATCAGCAAAAAAAGGTTCTGCAAGTACGTAAATTCCGGGTGCCAACAGTGTTGCAATTAATACCATCAGTATTGACTCTGCTAAGAACTGACCGATAAGCTGCTTCCTTAACCCACCCAAAACTTTACGGATCCCCATCTCTTTCATCCGCTCTGCCGAGCGACTGATACAAATATTTACAAAGTTGATAACCGCCATCAGCAGAATAAATAACGCAATACAGGTAAGTGTAAAAAGCGTTTTTTTAACCGTAGGATTCTCCTGATAAAAAGTTTGAAGGTTAACCAGGTAGGGGTTAAGATTGGCCGCAATTTGCGGTGGCGCATTTGCTTTAATAAGCGTTTTCATGGGGCCTTCAAGATCCTGAGGTTTAACGCCTTCTTTCAACTCCACCAGTCCAACTATTCCTACGTTGGCCCAGTTATCCAAATCACGGCCCAAAAACTTTACAGCTAACGCGGGTAAAAAGAAGGTGCTGTTACTTTGTTCAATCACATTGGTTACCGAGTTCTTGCGGTATTTGGCCAGTACCCCGGTAACCACAAAATCGTGCTTATCGCCCTTAAAGCTTTCTATGGTAAGTGTTTGGCCAACGCAAAAGGTTGTGCCAAAGTATTTTATTGCTTTCTCAGCATTAATTACTACAGAAAAAGGATCATTCAACGCGGTGGCCGCATCGCCATGCAGCAGCTTAAAGCCATACATGTTTAAAAATGAGCTATCACCAACCTGCAGACTTTCCCGGAAAGCCTTATTTCCTTTCGATACATTAGAGGTAACTCCGTCCCAATGATAATAATTGGCAATAAGGTGTGGATAGTTTTGCTTTAACGCTTGCGGTAGGCCTGCGGGTGTTGCAAAATCATAACCAAGGCCCGCCTTTTTCCATGTGCTGTTTATGATGTACTGGTTGTCGGCATTTCTCAACTCGCCGTTTACTGTAGACTCTTGCCACACGTAAACAGCAATTACCAATGTAAATGAGATGCCTATGGAAAGGCCGAAGATATTAATGAGCGAGAAAAGTTTATGTTTCCAGACGTTTCTCCAGGCAATTATAAGGTAATTTTGCAGCATATGATAGGGATTATTTAGCTAAAGTAGCCCCCAAGTTGCAGTAAATAAAAAGATTAACATTTTTTAACGTTAACACCCTAAGGTCGGAGTAACTCCGGGTTGCAAACCATCGTTCCCCCTTTAGGGGGTTAGGGGGCTTGAG
>JAZKDS010000034.1:0-5246 GCA_040387455.1 Bacteroidota bacterium | reverse complement strand
ATTATTCTTATTTATCCCTTTTATAAAACGTCCTCACAAACATAGGATGACATTTTTTATTATTTGGTGTGGATTTATTATCTGAACTAACTTTAACTATCATTTATATAAAGCTGATCTTAAATTGTTCTCTGTAGATCTTGTAAAAAGTTAACGTATGCAAAGACAATAACGAAAATACAATTGTTACTACAAGTGGTTGATTAACTGGTTGTATGTCAATACTATATCTGAATATAAAATTAAAGAAGATCACTCCAAAAAATAATACAGAGGGCGCTTTTTTCATCCAGCTAAACCCATCGTCTTTTACTGATGCTTTTGTAAACCCATAAACAAATCCAGTACGGAAATGGCGCGCGCCGCTTAATAGTGTTACCATCATGCTAAAACTTAAAAACGATGTCATGAAAACACCTGAAGTAAACCAGGTCTGTACAGTTATCCAATAGATCAACGAAAAACCAGTGATAACTAACGGTATGCTTTTTAAACTTAAAAATGCTTTAAGGTACAGCCAGTATTTTTTTTGTATGTCAGTAGTTGCGGTGGTATGATAACGCCACTCAATGGCCGCCATACCAACCTCACCGCCAAGTTCGTTTTCAATAATGTTGTTTACGATATGCTTGAAATCGCCGTCAGCATGATGCTCTGCCGATGTCAGGATATGATCGTAAAACTCTGCGCAGGTTTCGCTGTAGTGCAGCAAGCCCTTTAGGTGCTTTCTGAGCCATTGTTTTTCTGCTTTGGTAGGTTTCATTGGGTTTCAATTATAGTGATAAGGTTTAGGTTGATCAAATATTTGTTTGGCTTGCAAGGAGCTGTTTAGACCAGTTTTTATACATATTGTAATAAACAAGGGTATGCATAGTGATAATAAAAAACAAAACCGTAGCCAGGTTAACTGGCATGCCATAATAGCCAACAGTTCTGTTTATTATACCGGCACGTTCAAGTTTGTAGCATATGATATTTGCTATCGGCCATAATATCATCGGAAAAAATATCATAAAAATATTTGCAAAGGGCTTTATTAACAAACGGGCGGCTTGTGTTTTTTCAACTTTCCATCCGTAATTGCTTTGAGCAATGACGTTTTTTGCCGCTATAAAGATTGATGGTATCAATATAATGCTATGCGGTAGTATTTGCCCAAGTCTGTCTCTAAACCATTCGTTGTTGAGCATCAAATAATAATAGATTGCTACAGCTGGTATCGCCCACAATATAGCACCCGATGAAAAGCATTTGCCCAAACAATTAAAGTATTCTTTAGCAAATTCTTTAACCGCTAGTTTTATAGAACGTATTTGCATAGTGCGTATGCCGCGCTTGCCGCCCAGATCTTGCTCCCAAATTTGTTGCATCGCCTCCTGAAAAGGCATGTCATCGGGCTTGGTTTCAAGTGCGGTTAATATATGGTCGTATAGCTCATCATAAGTTTCGCGCACCTTTATCATGTCTTGTAGCTGCACTTTTATAAACTCATTTTGTTCGGCATTTGGTTTCATATAGCAATAGCTTTAGCTTGGGTATTTTTATATAATTTATAATAGGTAACCGCATGCAATAGCATCAAAAAGAAAAATGCTGTGGCAATGTTAATTGTTAGACTGTTGAGGGGCACTCCACGATGCAATCTGGGTAACCATTCTATTATACCTTTTTTATCAAGATGCCGGCAAAGTGCTGTAAGCGGTAACCACAAAAGCTGCGGCATCATAATCATAACTGCCATTGCCGATGCCTTAATGTGTACGATCGCAAAATCAAGCTTAGGCCGTTGCCATTTTGGAGCGTTATTTGTAATTCTGAGGATGATTGCTGTTGCCGCTACACACATCAGGGATAATAGCATTGCCCTATCGGCGGCAAATTGCTCGTTTTTTACCAGTGCATAAAAACCTATGGTAAGCAATGCAACCAGCAACAGGTAATAGGATTTTAAAGTTTGCAGAAAATAAAAAAAGTAATTGCTAATAAATTCCTTAACCATCGCCCTGTTATACCTGGTCTGCATAGCACGTATACCTTTTTTGCCACCCAGGTCATGCTCCCATATCTGCTGCATGGCAGCATCGAAGGGTATTTCGTCGGGCATTTCTTCCAGCGCGCAAAGTATATGGTCGTATACTTCGTTGTAAGTTTCGCGCACGGTTAGCGTGTCTCTTAACCGCTTTACTATAAATTGCTGTTGCTCTGCGTTAGGTTTCATGGGCGATGTTTAATTGGTGGTTAGGGCTTTAAACTCGTCTTTACATAGCCTGTAGTAGGCCAGCATATTGATCAGGTTCAGAAAAAATATAGCAGGGTATATATAATTTACATCCAGGCCAAAGGGTAAATTAAGCATACTTACTATTAGATACGTCACCATAAAAACAATGTACAAAATGACAGGGAACATGTGCATATAGGGATAAATAATACTCACTACCGAGCTTTTACCATAAACGCCGTCTTTACGCGCTTTAACAATTACAGATTTACGTGCTACAACCAATATCAAATTCATAAAAAGGCATATTGTGCTTATCCAGCCTGCCCGTAAAAAGTTGCCGGTTATTAGCAGGTAAAGCCCCCATGTTAACACCGCGGCTACCAATACATACGGCGATACCACATATCCGCCAAAATATCCCAGGTATTTTTTGGCAATTTCTTTAAGCGCTGCTTTGCGGTATTTACGCTCTATCTTACTAATGCCACGTTTACCACCAAGCTGATATTCAACAATATTGTAAAGCGCGTCAACAAAAGGTGTCTCATCTGGTACATTTTCCAGCGCGCTTAAAATATGGTCATACAACTCTTCATATGTTTCGCGGTACCGGGTAACGCTGCCCAGTATGTCCTCTATAGTTGTTATCTGCTTTGCGTTCGGTTTCATTTTACGGCGGGTTTAAGGCTTAAAATGGTTTGTAGCTGGGCTATAAAAGCTTCGGCTTCGTTTATTTTATTGGTTACCTCTTTGCCGCCCTGCTCTGTTAAACGATAGTATTTGCGCACCCGGTTATCAACTACCTGGGTAAAGGTTTCTAAAAAGCCGTCGGCTTCCAGTTTGTGCAGGGCAGGGTATAGGGCACCCTCGGTAAGCAATATATCTCCTTCAGACATCTCTTTAACCTTTTGCGTTATCTCGTAACCATACATTTCTGTATTGTCCTCTAACAGCTTTAAAATGATAGTTTGCAAAGTGCCTTTCAGTAGTGGATTAGTGCTCATAAAACAAATGTATAATTAATTTATATACATAACAAAATTATGTATATAAATTTTATAATAAACAATTATTGTCTTTTTAGTATTTTGGATGAAAATATCCCTAAACATGAAAGCATTAAGATACCTGATAGTCAGCTGTGTAATAGCTGTTGCGCTAAGCGCGTTCATCAACAGTAAAAATGGAAACAAAGTAGCAACTATGGTTGCAGACACCGCTGGTTACCTGGTTGACACCCTGGCGCGTGATATGATGGTGCCATGGCAAATTTCTTTTTTGCCTGATAATACCATGTTGTTTACAGAGCGTAGTGGCAAGTTGCACATCTATCGTGATGGGAAGTTGTTGGATAAACCTGCTCTTGTGATGACTAATATCGTCCGAAATAATAAAACGGGTTTGTTGGGCATGACCGTTCACCCTGATTTTGCTAAGAACCATTTCATTTACTTAGCAAGCGATTATTGGCTGGGCAACCGCATACGCTTGCAAATTGTACGCTATGAGTTTAGGAACGATACGCTGATAAAACCTTTTGTTATTAAGGATGATATACACGCTAATCGTAACCACACCGGCAGCCGGCTGGTGTTTGGCCCCGACCGCAAGCTATACATCACCACCGGCGATGCCGACGAAGCCATCCTGTCGCAAGACCTGACAACGTATAATGGCAAAATTTTAAGGGTGAATTATGATGGCACTGTACCAGCTGATAACCCGTTTGTAAATAACGATACCGCCCGTAAAGAGATATGGACCTATGGCCACCGCAACCCGCAGGGGCTGGTGTTTCAACCCGGCACTAACTCCCTGTTTGAAACCGAGCATGGCCCAACCGGTGGCGACGAAATTAATATCATTAAAAAAGGTATGAACTACGGCTGGCCCATCATTCATCACCAGCAAACGCGCAATGGTATGATAACACCGCTGGCCGAGTTTAGCCCATCCATAGGCCCAAGCGAGGCCATGTTTTACAGTGGCGACAAATTTCCGCAACTGAAAGGCAAACTGTTAGTAGCCACCCTGCGCGGCGAGTCGATATTGAAAGTAAGCCTTGATGGCGATAAGGTAGTAGGACAAGAGGTGATGCTGAAACGGGTTTATGGCCGTATCCGGTCGTTAGTTACCGGGCCGGATGGGTATATCTATTTTTCCACTTCGATGATAGGGCCTGAAGAGGGTAGGCGTAGCCCCGGGTATGATATGGTACTGCGTTTGCGTCCATCGGGTACTAAAAATACCTTACTGGCATCGCAAAAAATTGAAGCCAATACAGTAGCCCAGACATCGCCCCAAAAAACAACTACGCCAATGCTTTACCAGCAAATGTGTGCCAGTTGCCATGGCGATAATTTGCAGGGAACTGATAAAGGCGCAAATTTTTTGGCAGCGCAATTAAAGCATGGTGTTACCAAGGCGGCATTAGTTAATACCATTACCAATGGCGTATTAGACAAAGGCATGCCGGCCTGGAACGGAGCCATTAACAAAGCGGATATTATTAAAATAGCTGATTTTATTTTGGCGAAAAGGAAGGCAGGGCTGAAGAAGAAATAATGCTAAGGGTGTCACCCTGAGCCAGTTCGAAGGGCGCGCGGAGGGCCTTTACCCGCATGCTTCGACGGAGCTCAGCATGACACCCGGCGCGCTTGTGCTTTATATTCCTAAAACCTGCTTTAGCTTAACATAGCCCGTTTTACTTACGGGTATTTTGGCACCATTTTTTAGTATGGCAAGGTGGCTGTCTTTCTCGTATGGGTCAATGCGGGTAATTTCTTGTACGCTTACAATGTAGCTGCGGTGTACGCGCACAAACTGGCGGGCATCAAGCGTTTGCTCAAAAAAGCTCATGGTTTTGTTTTTCAGGTACGCGCCCTCGGCGGTGATGATGCTTACGTAGTCGTCATCAGCCTGCAGGTACTCTACATCATGCACGGCAATTATTTTAACCTTGGTGCCTGTTTTTACCACAATACGCTCGTTTTGCGCGGGCGATTGGGCGGCTTCTTCTAAC
>JAZKDS010000033.1:4781-5693 GCA_040387455.1 Bacteroidota bacterium | reverse complement strand
CTGTACCCGTCTAAAAAGCAGCTGCTGATTATGGACGAAGAGAATAAATGGGGCAATGTTTACCAGATATCGCGCCTGGTAGATACGTTTTTTGAAGACCGCGATGGCCAAAAGGTTATAAGCCTTGAATACATCAATAACCCGGTGCCAAAGTTCCGACCGCTCAGGAAGTATTACCATGGCCCCACCGACGCGTTTACTAATGTAACCTTTGGCGAGTACCTGGACTGCCTGCGCCTGTTCCTTGACTTTTCCGCTACCGGTAACCTAAACCTGCTCTATACCATAGCAGCTATTCTGTACCGGCCTGCAAAGCGGTTCCGATGGCTGCGAGCTGCTACCGGTGATGTGCGTGTGCCTTACAACCCAAATGATGTAGAAAAGCGTGCCGATACCCTTAAGTATGCGCCCATGGGCTTTATCTATGGCGTGTACCTGCTGTTTGCCAGTTTCCAAAAGTATATTACGACCGCTGTGGTGCCCTGGGCAGGGCGCGAGCTCGACCTGTCAATCTTATTCAATGACGATGGTAGCGGCCAGCTGGAGGCGGTGCCGGGCATAGGCATGGACGGCCTGGTATATGCCCTGGCCGAGAGTGGCGAGTTTGGCGATAAGGATAAGGTGCGAAATGTAAGCCTGTGGGAAATACTCATCAGGCTGTATGACCTGAAGAAAAAAGACCTGGACTATAAACTAAACGACAAGAGCAATACCAAATGAAATTAACTGTTCACAAAAGATTTACTAAAGCCCGCCGCATAAGCCCGTTGGATTATGGGTACCGGCCTTTAACTATTGACCGTATCGCCGCTGAATATTCACGTATAAAAAAAATAATGAATGCAAAGTAAAAGTGTACCTGAAGTGGAGGTTAATAATAAATAATAATAATGAAAAGCACTGGGGGGGGAA
>JAZKDS010000033.1:0-4771 GCA_040387455.1 Bacteroidota bacterium | reverse complement strand
ATAATTCGGAGTTGAACAATAAGCTACATATTAAAGCCAAGGAGGCTATGGATAAATTAAACAAACTGGCCAATGCTAACAGTAAGTAAACTTCAGGAGTATTGCGACCGTGTTAAAACGGCACTGCCGGCTATCAAGCGCAGCGAGGTGGCCGTAGTAAAAGATGACCTTGCACAATTTATGCAGGACCATAAAAAAGACATGAGCATCCTTATGCTGGCCGTGCTTCCGGAACATGGCATGGGTGGCGCTGCCGGTGCTGCCAAGTGGGAAAACATTTGCGGGTTCTTCTTCCTGATTAAAACCGACTACTCCGCCCTGAAGGGTGCAGATTACATAAACCTGTTTGCTACTACCCAGCAAGTGGCCAAGGATTTTGGCGAGCTGCTGCTTATCGATCAGGCCGATAATTATGGGTGTGGCATGCTGGCCTATCTTGATGCCAACAGCATTAGCGCAAGCCCCATTAAAGCCCTGAGCGGGTGTAATGGCTACTACGTGCAGTTTAGCATGAAAACCAACCCCTAAGCCATGGACGAAGCCAAAACACTTGATGAGATAATGGAGGGCCGCTTTATAAAGCGGGTTATGACTACTGCTGCCCAGGACATAGATGCCGCCCAGGTTAAATACATGGGTGCACACGGCTTTGAAAATACCGACTGGTTTACCGACAGGCACTTTAAGCCTTCAGAAAGTGCGCTGGAGTATTCCCAGAAGCTAAAACACCGATTTGTAGATATGAAGTTTATAAGCAAGGGTATGGAGAAGCATAAAAAGAAATCGCACCCGGTGTATAATAAGATTATTTGGGGGCATTATAATAATATTATTAGGGAACTGGCCTATGGCTATACCGAAGCCGTTAAAGAAGAGATGCGGAATTTAGAAGAATAAAAATGTAGCGAGGGAAAGCTTTTAGTGTTAACATATTCTTAACGATCGTTATTTTAACGGAATTTTAAGCAGTGTATCAGGTATTTGGGGACAGCAATAATTTTTCATAATAACAATTATTACTTTCGGATGACAATCAATATTAATTAATTATTTTTTTATGAAAATTACAAAAATGTTACTTTTAGCTTTAAGCTTATCTTTGTTCTCCTGCAGCCAGGAAGATGTGCAAACTACCCCAGACACTCATACCGCCTCTAATCTCAGAACAGCGGCAGGGATTAAAGACTCCGAAGTTAAGCGGCTTACAGCTAAATGCCTTGAGATTAGTAAATCTGTCGAATATCTTGATAAGAAAGCCAAAGGAATTGCATTTGCAGGCAAGATGCACAATGTTTTTCTATCAAACTGGCATACCCGAAACGATGTTGCAAACTGGCTTTCCAGTAATTTAAGTCAGACAGAATTTAGTACGGTAAATGAAGGCCTACTTGCACTTGATAATCTAAATGTCGCTACTAAAAAATACTTGGTAGCCAATCAGGCTTTTTTTAATGATTTGTGGCCGGCTAATACGGCGCAAATAAGGGTTATACTTCACCCTATAATAACGGCGCCTGGATTACCGGTATTGGCTACAAACTCATGTGATGATGATTGCCTTGATCAATATCAGTCTGACATCGAGTTAGCATTAGATGGATGGATTGGTGATATGGAATTTGGAGATTATTCCGGGCAAACATCATACTATAACCACGCTGATGCCAATTTTACATTTTTTATGCAAAGTGCCGAACAAGCAGCCTGGAACTGTTTTGATGCATGCGATTAATTTGCAGCCCGCGAATACGGTAATCCCGTTGATAATATTAAAATCCCTCCTATTGGAGGGATTTTGTATTTTAGCAGAAACCTCTACAATATGGACAGTGATAAAACCCCGTCAAACAATCCCCGTAAAAAGCAGCAGTACAAAAATGCCGTTACTGTGGTGGTAACCCGTAGGGTGCCCCAAGACAAAGAACATGAGTTCAGGGCTAAAATTGAAGAAATTGTAAATGCTTACTGGCAAGATAAGTAATCCCTCTCCGGAGGGCTTTTTTTACACCTATAAATGGGTATTTTTACCTGTTGGCTGACAAGAGGTGTTTTTACAAGTAATTTGTTAATTTTTTAACTACATTTGCTTAAAACGCATATAAATTGCCAGTACGTAATAAAAAACTAAATAGGCTAAAAGTTGTGTTAGCAGAGCTACAGGTTAAAAATAAGTGGCTCTCAAAAGAACTTGGTAAAAACGAAACAACTGTTTCTCAGTGGTGTAACAATTCCAGACAGCCATCCATTGAGACACTATCACAAATAGCAGAAGCATTAAATGTAGACATACGTCAACTCCTCAATTCTACAAAATAATTATGCAGACAAAAAACACTTATATAGACTTGTTCGCCGGATGTGGCGGATTATCCCTGGGTCTAAATCAATCAGAATGGCAAGGACTATTTGCAATAGAAAAAAGTCCATTTGCCTTTAAAACCCTAAAGCATAACTTAATAGATAATCTCAAGCATTTTAGTTGGCCAGACTGGCTTGAAACTAAGAACCATGATATTAATTCTTTGCTAAAAGATAATCAGCAGCAGTTAAAAGGATTACGTGGTACCGTAGACATGGTAGCCGGGGGACCGCCATGCCAGGGCTTTTCTACTGCTGGCAGGAGGGAAGAAAATGATCATAGGAATGAATTAATAAGTTCATACATACAGTTTATCCGCCTGGTACAGCCTAAAATTATTTTTTTTGAAAATGTGAAAGGATTTACGCAACGGTTTGATAAAAATAAGGGTAAGGGTATTAAATACTCTGAGTTTGTTCAGGCGCGATTAAAACGCTCGGGTAAAGATTTTGAGGGGTATGAAGTTTGCGGTCAGCTTATAGACTTTTCAGAGTTTGGCGTACCTCAAAAAAGGACACGTTTTATATTGGTTGGTATCCGCAAAGATATCTTCCAAAGCTTAAATCACTCACCTGAAGATTTTTTTGAATTAATTAAAACCCATAGGAAAGAATTTTTAGTAAATAAAGGACTTGGCCTGACAGCAAATCTTAAAGATGCAATATCAGATCTGCTGGAAAAAAATGGACCAGTGGAAAGTCCCGATTCCAGAGGGTTCCTTTCGTCAGTATATAGCGATGTGCAAAGCCCTTATCAAAAGCTAATGCGATCGAAAACTAATCAGCAAATACCAGATAGCCATAGGTTTGCACACCACAGTGCCGGAACCGTTGAGATGTTCCAAAATCTCTTAGAACTTGCCCCTAAGGGCAAAAAATTAAGTGACGATGATAAACAACTTTTTAATGTTAAGAAACGAGGGCTACATATGCTTGATGGCAGTAAGCCTGCCCCAACATTAACCTCACACCCTGATGACTATGTACATTACTCTGAGCCCAGGATATTAAGCGTTAGGGAATATGCCCGCATACAAACGTTTCCAGACTGGTTTGAGTTTAAGGATAAATATACAACCGGAGGCATATTACGCAAGGTAGAAGTGCCTCGTTACACCCAGGTTGGCAATGCTATACCTCCCTTATTTGGAGAGCAGGCAGGTCTGGCCCTAAAACAGATATTAAATGGCTGATGAAAAATTTAAAATAAGTGCGGCCCTTAAAGACCTTATAGGCCGCGAACTCATTACAGATGAGTTTGTGGCAATATTTGAATTGGTCAAAAATTCTTATGACGCTAATGCATCTAAGGTTGAAGTAATTTTTGAAAACAATAGAAGTATAGATGGCGATGATCGCATTATTATAAAAGATAATGGTAAGGGTATGAGCCATAGCGATATAATTGACAAATGGCTATTCGTCGCTTATTCCGCAAAGAAGCTTAATAGAGAAAATGATGATTATCGCGATAAAATAAAAATTAATAGGCTATTTGCCGGAGCGAAAGGGGTGGGCCGCTTTTCTTGTGACAGGCTGGGAAAATTTCTTAATCTTATCTCAGTTAAAGATGATGAAAAAAAGAGCATTGAAAAGCTAGTTGTAAACTGGGAAAATTTTGAAAATGCGGATGACGAGGAATTTATAAATATTAAGGTTGATCTTGAAAAAATTACTCAAAACACGTACGATTTAAAATCAGGTACTGTATTAGAAATTTCAGGTCTGCGCGAGCAATGGGACAGGGTTAAAATCCTTAAGCTAAAACGATCATTAGCAAAGTTAATCAATCCGAATCAGGGTAATGATGCTGATAGTTTTGAAATTGAAATTATTGCTAATAACGAGATTTCTTCTGACGCGCTTCAACAAAACGATTTTGATATTGTAAACGGACCGGTTACGAATTCGATTTTTGAAAAATTGGAGATTAAAACTTCCAATATTTTAGTTAAGATAAGTGAAGATGGGAGTTTTATTGAAACTACCTTGCAAGACAGAGGCGATTTGATTTATTATCTAAAAGAAAAAAATCCATTTACCAATTTAAAAAATATTTCGGTATATCTGTTTCAACTCAATAGGTCTGCAAAAGTAACTTTTACTAGATTAATGGGGATGGAGCCAATAAAATATGGTTCTGTCTTTATGTATAAGAATGGGTTTAGAATTTATCCTTTTGGAGAAGAAGGTGAAGACCTTTTGTTTATAGATAGAAGGAAAACTCAGGGATATAATCGTTTTTTAGGCAATCGTGATTTAATTGGGCGCATAGAAATAAATGGAAGCCAGCCGGATTTAAAAGAAACTACCAGCCGTGATGGGGGGTTAGTAAAAACACCTACCTATGAGAACCTCGTTGAATTTTTTTATGATTATGTACTTAAGAGACTTGAAAATTATGTTGTAAATG
>JAZKDS010000032.1:2492-3850 GCA_040387455.1 Bacteroidota bacterium | reverse complement strand
TCATTGGTTACATCACACTGCTCTAACGCAGTGGCTGTGCCAACTACTGGGGCATGGTCAATATTTATATTAAGTATGTGTTCATCTGAACATATTATAGTATTTACAGTACCTGTTTGGGCATAAACATATAATACAGTACTATCAGTAAGAATAGTATTTGAAGCCACTACAGTACCACCTCCGTTAGGTTGTGTATAATACTGTCCTACAGTTAAACCTGGTAAAGTATAAGTTTCGCAGGCAAAAACTTCGGCTGGAGTAGATACTACAGGTTTTTCATATACAGTAACTACAAAGCTGTCTTCTGCACTACAAATATTTGGAGCAACACCTTCTTCGGCATATACGTAAATGGTCATAGTTTCGCTTATAGGATCTCCAGCAGTAAGAAGTACTCCTCCACCATCAGGACCTCCCGGCTGGTCAAAGTAGTTACCTTCTTCCAGTTCAGGCAATATGTAAGGCTCATCACTACAAACAAAAGCATCAGCCGGAGCTTCCGGCTCAGGTAATGGTGTAACATCAATCTCAAAAGAAGTTGTAGAATAACAATCCTCGTCATCAACATTAGTCATACGTACATAAATAATAATATCACCTGTAACATATGTTTCAGGACTTTGTATAGCACCTGTATTATTATCGGCTGCAGTTTCGCTGATATGATATGTTACGATATTAACGTCAGGATCCTGACCCGCAAGTACGGCAGCATCCTGTGCAGTAAGGTCAAATTGCTCAACACCATCATTGTTTACATCACATGCAAAAAGATCGCCAGGCTGGCCCGGTTCCGGTGCAGGATTAGCAAAAAGTTGGAATGATCTTATCTCTGTACAAAGTGTAAAATAATCCATTATCCCTACCCAAATAGTTTCTCCTTGTCCAGCTGAGGGATAAGCAGAAGAATTCATTATTATAGGAAAACCTTCTATGGCATCAGCCTGAGTAAGGTAATAAAAAACCTGATAATTGTTAGGATCTTCATCACCTAATATTACAGATGTATTGGAATCAAGATTAAAATCATATGGAGCAGCACCTGTAGCACAAATTGTTATGTCTTCAGGATTTGAAATAGGCATAGGGTCTGGAGCAGTAACAACCACAGTATCGGTTATCGGGTCTGGTCCACAGGCAGGATTGGTTATTGTAACAGTATAACTACCAGGTGCATTAATAGTTAAGCTCAATGTATTATTTGCTGATGGTATTGCTCCATTAGGACCCGTCCAGACAATAGTAGTTAACGCCGGGTTGTAAGTACCCTGTGGCGTAAACTGAGCTGTTATATTTGCGGTGGTATTAGGACAAAGTGTAAAATCTTCACCAAGTGATAGCGGGCAAAGTATAGC
>JAZKDS010000032.1:0-2482 GCA_040387455.1 Bacteroidota bacterium | reverse complement strand
ATAGCACAACTTGTAGTACCGGCGCCAGGCTGGTTAATATTGGTTTGTGTAAGGCTTATCTGGCCGGCGCTACCGTTAAAGTTAGTAATCAATACTACATAGTATTGACCAGACTGAGCTCCGGGTATATCTATTTGCTCTACGGCTGAGGCAGAATAACTACAGTCTACCTGACTACCTGCGTTAAGATTTGTTGGACCAGAAATAGGTGGTGGTCCTGGAAAAGGCCCCCACGTAATAAAGTCAACATCTATCGGCACACCATTAGTATTAACCTGCTGAAGATTAAACACAAGGTTACCAGATGTACCTACCTGCATATAAAACCACGCAGGGTTCGGTTGGCTGGATAAACATCCGTAACCCTGGGCATCACCCGGGGTAATAGCGGTACCTGTGGCACTCGGAAATGTTAACGTACTTCCTCCCGCACAAAACGGGTCCATCTGCGATGCATTGCTTCCCTGCCCAAAAGCATTGATAGCAAAAACACTAAGCGCGAATAATAAGTAATACTTCTTCATATGGATACTAACAATTTTTAAAACGCGAAATTTACAATAAATTGACTCAAACCTACAAGAAAAAAAATAATTTTTTAGTATAACAGCCCAATTCCGTTTTTCCCTAACTAAAAATGTGAAAATTTTTATTTTTTTTTCAATTGGACTAAAAATCTATGTAAGAATCTAAAAACAGCGACCTTCAAAACGTATAACCAACTTTTCTTTCAACTTTATTAATTATCTTTGGCTCCTGATTTTTTTTATAATTAAACTAATGATAAATAACAATAGTACCGGGGAAGAAATAGGCGACGACCACATTGCAACAAGTGCAGTAACCCCATTAAGGGACGATGCTTTTGATATGAGCGATGACGATAAAATTGCCCTGATTAAAAAAGATGTTGAAAGCATACTGATAACACTGGGCATGGACCTTACAGACGACAGCCTTAAAGGAACCCCTAACCGTGTGGCCAAAATGTTTGTAAAAGAAATATTTGGAGGACTTAACCCTGCTAAAAAACCGGGGTCTTCTACATTTGAAAACCATTACAAGTATGGTGAGATGCTGGTTGAAAAAAACATTACCGTATACTCTACCTGCGAGCACCACCTGTTGCCCATAGTAGGCCGTGCACACGTAGCCTACATAAGCAGTGGCAACGTAGTAGGCCTGAGCAAAATGAACCGTATAGTAGATTATTTTGCAAAACGCCCGCAAGTACAGGAACGCCTTACCATGCAAATTGTTCAGGAGCTTAAAAAAGTACTTAATACAGAGGATGTTGCCTGCGTTATAGATGCCAAGCACCTTTGCGTTAATTCTCGCGGCATTCGCGATATTGAGAGCAGCACTGTAACCTCAGAATTTGGCGGACGCTTTAAAGAAGACAGCGTAAGGAGAGAATTTTTAGACTATATTAAGCTCGATACACAGTTTTAAGCAGCCAACACCTATAAAATATATGCACCTATACCAAAACCAGCAGTTAAAGATATACAATTCGCTAAGCGGAGATAAAGAAACCTTTGTTGCCCTGCACCCCGGTGCTGTAGGCATGTATGTGTGCGGCCCTACCGTATACAGCAATGTACACTTAGGCAACTGCCGCACCTTTATATCTTTTGACCTGGTAAACAGGTACTTAAAGCACCTTGGCTACAAAGTGCGCTATGTGCGTAATATTACCGATGTAGGCCATATAGAAGACGATGCCGATGAAGGCGAAGACAAAATTGCCAAAAAAGCACGCCTTGAAAAGCTGGAGCCTATGGAAATTGTACAGCAGTATTCGGTTGATTTTCACCAGATACTGGAGCTCTTCAACAACCTGCCACCCAGCATAGAGCCTACCGCTACCGGACATATTATAGAACAGATAGAGGCTGTGAAACAGATACTTGACAACGGATTTGCTTACGAAAGTAACGGATCTGTATATTTTGATGTGGTTAAATTTAACCAAACGCATCACTATGGCAAGCTGAGCGGCCGCAACCTTGACGATATGCTGAGCAACAGCCGTGAGCTGAGTGGCCAGGAAGAAAAACGCAACCCTGCTGATTTTGCCCTTTGGAAAAAAGCCGAAACTCAGCACATTATGCGCTGGCCTTCACCGTGGGGCGATGGCTTTCCGGGGTGGCATCTTGAATGTACCGCTATGAGCACCAAGTATTTGGGCAACCATTTTGATATACATGGCGGTGGTATGGATCTTAAGTTTCCGCACCACGAATGCGAAATTGCACAAAATGAGGCCTGCACCGGCCAAAGCCCGGTTAATTACTGGATGCACGCCAACATGC
Organism: Bacteroidota bacterium; assembly: GCA_040387455.1. Classification (GTDB taxonomy): domain Bacteria; phylum Bacteroidota; class Bacteroidia; order Flavobacteriales; family Flavobacteriaceae; genus Flavobacterium. The sequence goes on along the minus strand of JAZKDS010000032.1, from coordinate 167 downwards.
TGACGCTCAATGGCAAAAAAATGTCTAAATCTACCGGTAACAATATTTTACCGCGTGAAATATTCAGTGGCAATAACGATAAGCTAAGCAAGGCCTTTAGCCCTGCCGTGGCACGCTTTTTTATGCTTCAGGCGCACTACCGCAGCATATTAGACTTTAGCAATGAT
>JAZKDS010000031.1:19454-25985 GCA_040387455.1 Bacteroidota bacterium | reverse complement strand
CATTATTGCGATTTCCATTTTAGCACCTCTATGAAAAAGGCAGCCGAAATGGTAGATGCACTTGTGGCCGAAATCGCCCTGCGCAAAAATGAGTCGGCCGGCGAGGAAATCGAAACCATATATTTTGGTGGGGGCACGCCATCGGTGCTGAGTAATGATGAGATAACCCGGCTTATTGATGCCGTATACCACAACTATACCGTAGCGCCCAACCCCGAGATTACCATTGAGGCCAATCCTGACGACCTGTCGATTGATCGAATAATCCAATTATCCAACAGTCCCATAAACCGCCTCAGCATCGGTATCCAGTCTTTTTTTGAGGAAGACCTTAAGCTGATGAACCGCGCACACGATGCCGCACAGGCTCAGGCCTGCCTTACCGAGGCTGTAAAGCACTTTGATAATATATCGATCGACCTTATATATGGCACCCCGGGCATGGACAATGCCAGATGGCTGCACAATATAGAAACGGCCCTGCAGTTTGGCGTGCCCCACATATCAAGCTATGCCCTTACGGTAGAGCCCAAAACGGCTTTGGCCAAATTTGTAACCGCCGGTACCATACCTGCACCGGGCGAAGAGCAGGCGCACGAGCAGTTCCTGATGCTGGCCGACAGGCTTACGCTGGAAGGCTTTGTGCACTATGAGCTGTCTAACTTTGGCCGCGAAGGTTTTTTCTCCAGGAACAACACAGCATATTGGTTGGGTAAGAAATACATTGGCATAGGCCCATCGGCGCACAGCTATGATGGCATTCGCCGCAGCTGGAACATTGCAAACAATGCCTTATACCTTAAAGGCATGGCAGAAGGCATTCGCCCTGCCGAAACCGAAACCCTTACCATAGCCGACCGTTATAATGAATATATTATGACCGGCCTGCGCACCATTTGGGGCGTATCTATAGAAAGGGTAGCCGATGAATTTGGTCCCTCCTATAAAAAATATCTTTTAAAAGAAGCAGCAAACTATATAGCGCAGGGCCTGCTGAGCCTGAAGGGCGGCATTTTAAAAACCACCCGCGAAGGCAAATTTTTAGCCGATGGCCTGGCAAGCCACTTGTTTTTTGTAGCTTTGGAGTAAGAAGTTATACCGCAAAGATTCGCAAAGGAGCACAAAGGCACGCAAATACAAAGGTCAATAGGTGTCTTTCTTTACGTACTGTCATTACGAGGAGGAACGACGAAGTAATCTCATTGTTGCAGAATTTCTTTATTAGATTGCCGCACTCCGCAAACTTCATTCGCACGGTACGTGAAGAAGGTGATTTTCAATTAAGAGTGAAGCTATTCCCCTCTTGAGGGGTGCCCGTAGGGCGGGGTGGTACTCTACTAATCCAAAACATATGAAAGCAACCATACAGCACAACAACACTACATTTCAGGTTGATTTAACCCAACCCATAGATATATCATTACCCATAACGTCTGAAGGGGTAAACCCTGTGGCGTGGTACCTGGGCCAGCCCACAATTGCGCCCGTTACCATAGACGGCTGGGTGGGCAAAGTGGGGCAGGGCAGCAGTACCAATTTTAATAATATTGTCTTTAATCCGCATGCCCACGGCACACACACCGAATGCCTGGGGCACATTACCCGCGATTTTTACAGCATAAACCGTGCGCTGAAGCAGTTCTTTTTTGTGGCAGCGCTAATTTCTGTAGAACCGGAACCCCACGGCGAGGATTTAATAATCAGTATGGGGCAAATAGAGGCCGCCCTGGGCGATAAAAGGCCCGAAGCGCTAATTATACGCACGCTGCCCAATGAGCTCGCTAAAAGGCATAAAAACTACAGTCATACCAATCCGCCCTACCTTAGTGAGGCTGCTGCAACATACATTCGCGAATGCGGCATTGAGCACCTGCTGGTAGACCTGCCCAGCGTAGACCGCGAAGAAGACGAAGGCCGCCTTTTAGCCCACAAGGCTTTTTGGAATGTAAAAGATATAAACCATCTCAATATGGATGCCCGCCATACCGCCACCATAACCGAAATGGTTTTTATATCAGATATAGTTTTTGATGGCACCTACCTGCTTAACCTGCAAATTGCCAGTTTTGATAATGATGCGTCGCCCAGTAAGCCGGTCCTTTATCAATTGTTGTAATCTTAATATATTTTGATTGTTAAAGGATGAGAGGTATTGATAATTAAATTTGCCTAATAACTCAGTAACTAACAACTTCAGTACCTTTTAAAAATGAAAAACCTTATAAAACTTGAAGAAGCCGCCTTGTTTGCGCTTGCCCTCTATGCTTTTAGCCGGTTGCCTTTTGCCTGGTGGTGGTTTCCAGCCTTGCTACTGGTGCCCGACCTGAGCATGCTGGGCTACCTTGCCGGAAACAAAGCCGGGGCATGGGCCTACAACCTGTTTCACCACAGGGCAGTGGCGGTAGCACTCTATCTGGCTGCCTGGTATTTTACAGCGCCTGTATTAGAGCTGGCGGGCATAATGCTCTTTGCCCACAGTGCCATGGACAGGTGCTTTGGCTACGGCCTTAAATATGAAAAGGGCTTTACATTTACCCACCTTGGAGAAATCGGTAAATAAACTTTGCCCCCTTTGCCTCTTTGCCTCTTTGCCTCTTTGTAACTTTCGACTTTAAATATGACCATAACCGACTACTACGACTTCTGTCTTGCCAAAAAAGGCGTTACCGAGTATTTTCCGTTTAATGAAGATACACTGGTGTTTAAAGTGGGCGGCAAGATGTTTGCCCTGTCATCGCTTGCCGGGTAGGAAAACAACATATCATCCGTTAACCTTCAGATTGCCAGTTTTGATAACGATGCTAGCCCAAGCAAGCCGGTTTTGTATAGATTGTTGTAATAAGAGGCTTATAAAAGTGTAGTTGTAGGGTTATTTTAAGTCGCCATATTTTGCTTTGTATAAAGAAAGTTGTTCCTCGGTTCGTAGTAACAATCTTTCTAGTAACGAAATTTTGTCCTCATATAATTTTTTTATTATTGCATTTGCCTCAGTGCTTTCAGTAGTTATTGTGCTGCCTTTACTACTATCAAATCCGTTAAAAAAACTTACTCTGTTAAAATTTAAAATATCTTCTACCTTAACATTTAATACAGCAGCAATATTTACCAACTTGGTATAGGTTAGAACTGTGCTACCCTTTTCAATTTTAGAGTAACTAGCTTGGCTCATACCCAGCTCATTAGCCATAAATTCTTGGGTAAAATTTTTCAGTTCTCTAATATTCCTGATATTTTCTTCAATATTGGCAGTCATATTAAGAATAAATTATAGCTAGCAGTTGTTTGCTATTCGTTTAAAAACGCATCTATAAGATTAATCGCGTTAAATTTGTTAATAATTTAATAATTTGATTACAATGAATTTTCCGCATTATCAGGTTCTGGATATTATTATGATATTACTAGCTATTGTATATGGATATATCCTGACAGGAAAAAATAATAAGGAATAAAAAAAAGCTGCTTTATTAAAGCAGCTTATAAAAGGTAAGTATGTTACTTATTAACCCCCATTAATAGGTATTACCTTTTAAGAAAAAAAGAATAATTACTATCTTATAACTCTTTGTGGATATATATAATCCATAATTTTAGATACTTCCCTTGTAAATTGTTTTTTCTCTTTTGACGGTACTCTGTCTAAATATAACGTGCCGTCGTTTAGTTTTACTTTTAAATAATATTGCCTGCTGAATTTGCCTATTAACAGATTAAGAATATAATTTTTCTGAATTTTAACAATTGACAATGAATTAACATTTTCTATTGGAAAAATACGTTTGTCTTTGTTGTATTCTAGTCTTATTGCATTGTTTTCAATTGTAAGGTATCGATTGTGATGCATAATTTTAACAAGATTTATTTGTCAAAAGTAGGGCATTAAATCAATTTTGATGCAATCTATTAGTTATAATTTATTCTAAATTGTTATAATTTCAAGCTCATGACACCCAAATTATATTTCAGTTAAAGAAGGCTAAATAAAGTGTAGAAAATTAATTTTTGTACTTTAACAATTTACAAACTTGAAGCATTATGACTATCACAGATTACTACGATTTTTGCCTTGCTCAAAAAGGCGTTACAGAGCACTTTCCGTTTGATCAAGATACCCTGGTGTTTAAAGTGGGCGGCAAGATGTTTGCCCTGTCGTCATTAACGGGGTGGGAAAACAACGCGCCATCGGTTAACCTTAAGTGCGACCCGGAGCACGCCCTGGAGCTGCGCGCCGAATATGAGGGCATTAATCCCGGTTTCCACATGAGTAAAACGCATTGGAACACCATTACCATAAACAGCGATGTGCCTGTTAAGCTGCTGCTGGAGCTGATAACCCACAGCTATGGCTTGGTGTTTGGCAGTCTGACTAAAAAACTTCAGGCAGAAATATTAGAGTCATAAAGCCGAAAGTCATTAAGTCTTAAAGCTGAAAGTCGCAGCGGCTAAGGCATAAAGCAAAAAAAATCTGCTTTTAAGGGCAGATTTTTTTATTGGTTGTCGGTTGATGGCTGCTTCACTCAACATTCATGCAGCATATTTAAGTGCGGTTTCTATCCCGAGTGAAGCTGCTCCCTCTCCTTCGGAGACGGTTGAGGGAGAGGCTTATTTACTCCACAACTCCGTAAAATACTTATAAAACAGCGGAATAGTCTCAATGCCTTTTGTATAGTTAAAGATGCCAAAATGCTCGTTAGGCGAGTGTATGGCATCGCTGTCAAGGCCAAAGCCCATCATAATGGTTTTGCTCTTAAGCTCTTTTTCAAACAGCGCCACAATAGGAATGCTGCCGCCACTGCGCACCGGTATCGGCTTAACGCCAAAGCTTTCGGCATAAGCCAAAGCTGCTGCCTGGTAGCCAATGCTGTCTATGGGGGTAACATAAGCCTGGCCGCCGTGGTGCGGGGTTACTTTTACGGTAACGCCCTTAGGGGCAATGCTTATAAAGTGCTTGGTAAACAGCTCTGTAATTTCGTGCCAGTCCTGGTCTGGCACCAGGCGCATTGATATTTTGGCGTAAGCCTTGCTGGCAATAACCGTTTTAGCACCTTCGCCGGTATAGCCGCCCCAAATACCGTTTACGTCAAGCGTAGGGCGAATGGAGTTGCGCTCGTTAGTAGTGTAGGTTGCCTCGCCATACACATCTTCAATGTTAAGAGCTTTTTTATAATCGTCAAGCACAAAAGGCGCTTTTGCCATCTCGTCGCGCTCTTCGCGGGTAAGGTCCTGCACACGGTCATAAAACCCGGGTATGGTAATATGGTTGTTTTCGTCATGCAACTGTGCAATCATCTTGGCCAGTATGTTAATGGGGTTGGCCACAGCACCACCATATAAACCAGAGTGCAGGTCGCGGTTAGGGCCGGTAACCTCTACTTCTACATAGCTAAGGCCGCGCAGGCCTGTAGTAATGCTGGGCTGGGTGTTGCTTATCATGCCGGTATCGCTAATAAGGATAACGTCGTTTTTAAGCTTCTCCTGGTTGCGTTCTACAAACCATGCAAGGCTTGGCGACCCAACTTCTTCTTCGCCTTCAATCATAAACTTAACATTGCACGGCAGGTTGTTGTTTTGCACCATATATTCAAGTGCTTTAACGTGCATGTACATCTGGCCTTTATCATCGCACGCGCCACGGGCAAAAATAGCGCCGTCAGGGTGCAGTTCTGTCTTTTTAATTACCGGCTCAAACGGCGGCGATGTCCACAACTCAACAGGGTCTGGCGGCTGCACATCATAGTGGCCGTATACCAGTATTGTAGGCAAAGATGGGTCAATCATTTTTTCGGCATATACAATAGGGTAGCCCGGTGTTTCGCACAACTCTACGGTATCGCAGCCGGCTGCCTTAAGGCTGGCCAAAACGGCATCGGCAGTATTTATTACATCCTGGCTATAAGCGCTGTCGGCACTTACGCTCGGTATTTTCAACAATTCTATAAGCTCATTTATAAATCGGTCCTTGTGCTGGTCTACGTAATTTTTTATGTTATCCATTTAGTATTAATGATATACGTTTGAATGACAAAAATAATGAAAAAATAATTATTATTTTTTGGTCCATTTACTTGCAGTTATCAAAAACTGCCTTATATTTGCAGCCGTAATAATGAAACACAAGCTGTCATTTATTATCAGCCTGCGGGTGTGGTGAAATTGGTAGACACGCCAGACTTAGGATCTGGTGCCTCACGGTGTGAAGGTTCGAGTCCTTTCACCCGCACAACAAAAGCCTCTGAGAAGTCAGAGGCTTTTTTTATTATCCGCGATTTATCTTTACATCTAAAATGTACCTGTTGTTTTAATGCGGTGTTATAGCATTGTATTTTAATCATTTTGTAGCTTTATTAATTTTCTGTAGCTGCGTGGAGAGTAACCGGTTTCCTGCTTAAATGATTTAGAAAAACCTGAAAGGCTACCAAAACCGGTACGTTCGGCAATGTCTGTAAAAGATAGCGCTCCTGAAGATATCATATGTTTTGCCCGTTCTGTGCGTTTCTGGATAATGTAAGCCTGTGGCCTTATACCCATGTG
>JAZKDS010000031.1:11658-19444 GCA_040387455.1 Bacteroidota bacterium | reverse complement strand
GTGCTGTTCAAAGAGCCTTGAAAAGTATTGAGGATTGCAGTTATACCGGTCAGCAAGTAAGCGGACCGATAGTTCCCGGTGAAAGTTAATGGTAATGAAACGCACGGCATCCAGCATTTTAACCGGAATATCAGGCCTTTTTTGATAGTATTGCTCGGGCATTGAAAACCTTGAAATTAACTGTAGCAAGATACCCTGGGTTTCAATAAAATCTGAATGGCTTTGCAGGTCGTTAAGGGATTGATATTTTTCATAATAGCTATGTTTTTCGTAAATTTCAGGATTGTCAGAACGGTCAAGGCCCCTGTCGGGGTTAAGTTCAATAAGCCTCCTGAAATTGATAATGTCAATTTCCCGTGCGGCTACCTTATAAACAAAGTGTGCATTGCCAAATATTGAGGTTCCGTCTGACGATTCTTCAAAAAACTGCACAAAAAACTGGCTTAAAAAACTTTCGCAGGCAAGGTTACACAGCGTGTAACTGGGTATTATATATAAATAACCGGCCTCTAAGGTCAGGGTTTTTTCAGTGTCTTCAATCGTACCCTCTCCATCATCAATAAAATAAATCCGATGATAAGGACTGATTACGTTTTTGTAGTTCCACCTCAAATCCAGTTGTACATAATCAGTATTAAGTAACGATATGGATTGTTTTAAGATCCTTTTTGCCTGCATGCTAAATCTCTCTTTTCAAAATTAGTCTTATTATGGCAAATAAAAGTCTTTTCCGGACAAATTTCAACAAATTCACTTGATTACTTTTACCGTTATGAATTATTCTAATTAATTATTTATTCATGATAAAAACAAGTTCGGTTTTTGTGTTGTCATGCCTAATGGCAATTAATGGCTATGCTCAAAAAGATGAAAAAAATAGCCAGCCTATTCCCGCTATTCCGGCTAAACTTCCGGTTAATACTGTGGCATTGGAAGATTCTGAAACTTTTCTGGAAGTAAAGCTGGGCATTCCTGTAACAAAAGGGCCTTTTGAGCCCACATGGGCTTCAATAGAAAAAAATTATCCCGGTGAACCCGAATGGCTTCGGGATGCAAAATTTGGTATTTGGGTACACTTTGGCCCGCAGGCATCGGGTGAAAGCGGCGACTGGTATGCCCGTAAAATGTATGTAGAAGGCACCAAGGCTTATGAAAACCACCTTAAAAAGTACGGCCATCCGTCAGAGGCGGGATATAAAGAGGTTTTAAAAGACTGGAATCCCACGCAGCTGGATCCGGCTAAACTAACCAAAATATACCAGGATGCCGGTGCACGTTTTTTAGTAATACAGGGTGTTCACCATGATAATTATGACCTTTGGAACTCTAAGTACCAACCGTGGAATTCGGTAAATATAGGTCCCAAACGCGATATTATTGGCGAGTGGTCCAGGGCGGCCAGGGCGGCCGGTATTAAGTTTGGCGTTACCTTTCATCATGAATATACCTGGTGGTGGTGGCAAACGGCTTTTGGCAGCGATAGTAAAGGGGCTAAAAAAGGGGTGCCTTATGATGGCGGCCTAACCCTGAAAGATGGTAAAGGTAAATGGTGGGAAGGTCTTGATCCTAAGCTTTTATATGGTATTGACCTTCGTGAATATAAGGGTGTGGAAGCAGCATCCCTGACGCCATGGTCGCCCCCGCCGGCAGGTATTTTTTCCAGGCACATGGCTTACAATAAATGGTTTGCGACTAACTGGGCGCTGCGTATGATGGATGTGGTAGCGCATTATGATCCTGATTTTATTTATACTGACGGAACCGTACAGGGGCCTTTTACGGGTAACGGTACCGGCACAGGTTATAAAGCCGATGCCATGCAAACAGTTATAGCCGATTTTTACAATCAGGCCCTGGCGCGCAGGGGTAAGGTAGATACTTTTAGTATTGTTAAATTCAGGGATAAAACAAATGGTACTGTAAATACAGAAGAATTTGGTGTTCCTGCAGAGATAAAAACCGACCAGCCATGGATAGCAGAAGCGCCTGTTGGCGACTGGTTCTATGAGCCCGGATTTACATATGACTCTGGTATGATGATAAGGTACATTACAGAGGCCATAGCCCGCGATGGTAATGCTGCAATATGCATTTCGTTGCTTCCGGACGGTTCGCTGGATGAAGGAAGTGAAAAAATGCTTAAAGAAGTAGGGGTATGGATGCGTAAAAATGGTGAAGCTGTATATGGCAGCCGTGCATGGAGTATTCCCGGTGAGGGCGAACAGGTTGATGGCAGGCTTAAAATGCTTCCGGGCGGTAAGCTTGGGCAAAATCAGGCCGAATTTAAATTCAGTGAGCAGGATTTTCGTTTTACAATAGGTAAAAATGGTGCACTGTATGTTTTTAGTATGATGGTACCTAAGCCTGGTACTCAATTAACAATTAAATCATTAGCGTCAGGAACAGGGCTTTACAATAAGCCTGTAAAAAATGTTACTCTTTTAGGCTATGATGGTAAAGTAAAATGGCAACAATCAGCAGAGGGGCTTAGCATTACCTGCCCTGATGTAATGCCATTTGCAACATCTGTTGTGTTTAAGTTAGAGTAATTAATTATCTGCTGTTAAACCTCTTGATGCAGTATATAGGTGCGGTGTTTCACCCGCACAACAAAATGCCTCTGAGAAATCAGAGGCATTTTTTATTGCCCTGACTAAAGCTAACTGCAAATTATATTTTACTGTTTTTGAAGTAGATAGGTTTTTCTTGAAAATAATTTATAGTTTACCCCTAATATTTAATTGCACATATTAAAAACGATTGTATATTTGCAGCCTGATACTGATACAAGCTACTTGTTACTATCAACCTGCGGGTGTGGTGAAATTGGTAGACACGCCAGACTTAGGATCTGGTGCCGCAAGGTGTGAAGGTTCGAGTCCTTTCACCCGCACAAAAAGCCTCTGAGAAATCAGAGGCTTTTTTTTATTTACGCCAACTTTTCCAAACTTAAATCATGGTATGGTAATAAAAATCAAAACATTACGTTTTTGTTAAAAAACATGCGAAGGATTTTAACCATCATTACACTACTTTTTGTTTTTCAAAGCAATGCACAGCAAAAATATGCTTTAGGCTTTAGTTTTGGGCTCGGGAAAAATTATTTCCACAATGACTATACTACTGATGCAAATCATTTCAATTTTGAATCCCCCACATCTATAACCATCGGTACGCAGCTGGTAAAGTATATAAACCCTAAAAACCAGCTTGTTTTTAAATTGGGCTACACAAGCAAAAAGATAAAATTTGTATATGAAACTAATGAACCGGATATCCCGTATAACGTTAATGAAACTACTATAGATAAATACAACTGCCTGTCGCTTTCTGCCGGGTACAGGAGGCCTTTTCATATCAGCACCCTTAAAATGTTTGCCGAAATTGACCTTGTTGCCGATTATAACGTAAATGGTTCTCAAAGCACAGAAGGTAACGGCAATGGCACGGGAGACAGCAATACCCCTTTAGATGAGCCCATTTTATATCAATTTAATGGTACCGATAATATTGGGCAAAAAAGCATAACAATGGGCAGTACGGTAGCTTTGGGTTTCAATTTTGGAAAAAAGGAGCATTCTGAACTAAGCTTTAATATCAATGTACCCTTTAATAACATCCAGAATAAAACGTCTGCCTATCAGTACAACTGGCAATACCAGGGTAAGGAGTATGCGCATAAGTTAGATTATAAAGGCAGTATTGTTTACCCCAGTGTTGTGTTTACCTACTATGCTTTTAATAAATAAAACTCCTAATAGGCTATGTTACAAAAGTTGCTAAAAGCATTATTTACCTTACATAGTTAGGAGAAACACAGGCCTGCCAGTACTCCACAATATTTTTGATAAGATTTTTAAGTTCTTTAAAATCCGAAGGCTTTACAAAAAATCCCTGTATAGATTTTGAATAGGCATCAACCACATCCTGTTGTTCGGCTACGGTCGAAAAAAACAGGTAGGGGATAGACTTGATACGCAAATCTTCGTTTTCGTGTACTTTTGCCCGCAGTTCCATACCGTTAAGTTTGGGCATATTAATGTCAGAAAAAATAATAAAAGGTTCTATTGATGTTCCGGTTAGGTAGTTTAATGCCTGCTCGCCATCGCCAAAAAATATAATTTCATTTTTGTAGTTAAGTTCGGCAAATACTTCCGACAGGAATTCCTGATCATCCTTGTCATCTTCTATTATTATAATCGGGCCGGTTTTGTTCATTTTGGGTAGAGTATTGGTGTGCTGCAAGGTAATGATAAATTGCTGGTTTTTGTTAAAATTAAGGTTGCTCGCTCATCCTGTAGTTTCCTTCAGGGTTTTTATTTACTCCTTGTATATTACTAATATGTTATAAAATACAGATAAACCTTGATGGTGTGGCGCGCAGGCTTTATCTTGCAGAGATAATTTACTACCATTTTTATATATGCCTGTTACTCCCCAAAAAAAGTATGACCAACCCATTTTAAAACTTCACCAACCCGACGACAGTTATAAAGCACAGCCACTGCCGGCCCCATCCGGAATTTATCCTTACCATCTGGATGTAGAGCAGTTTGTTACCCTTCCGCAAGATAAATTCAGTTTCCACATGGTGGGCGATACCGGTGGTATGCGCTACCCCGAAGGCCAGCAAAAAATAGCCGAGCAAATGTGCCTGCAGATAGCTGATGCTAACGAAGGCCAGCCGGGTTTTTTATATCACCTGGGCGATATTGTATACCACTTTGGCGAAGCAGAGCACTATAACAGGCAATTCTTTAAGCCGTATGAAAAATATCCGGGGCCGGTTTTTGCTATAGCGGGTAACCACGACAGCGATGTTAATTATGCTAATCCGGTGCCTTACAACAGCCTTGATGCCTTTACCGCCGTGTTTTGCGATACCCAAAGCCGCAACATTCCTTTTAATAAAAGCGGGCAGCGCAAAAGCATGGTGCAGCCCAATGTATATTTTACGCTGCAAACACCACTGGCTAACATAATAGGCCTGCACAGCAACGTGCCAAAATTTGGCTACATCGATAAAAACCAGTACAGCTGGTTTGTGCAGGAATTAATTACCGCATCTAAAGAGCGCCCCGGAAAAGCCATTATTGTATGTGTGCACCATGCGCCTTACACGGCCGATGTTAACCACGGCTCCAGCCTGGCCATGATTGAGCTGTTAGAGCAAGCCTTTGCCGAAAGTGGCGTGCGTCCGGATATGGTTTTAAGCGGGCATGTGCACAACTACCAGCGTTTTCATAAAACATACCAGGATGGCAAAGTGGTGCCGTTTATTGTAAATGGCGCAGGCGGGTTTGATGAGCTGCACGACCTGGTAACCGTGGGCGACCCGGCCTATGAGGCAGGCCACCCATTGCTTGATAATGTGCACCTTGAAAACTACTGTGTTATGAAACACGGTTTCCTTAAAATTACGTTGGAGCGAAAAGATGCCGGGGTTGCCATAACTGGCGAATATTTTGCATTAGGCCACGATGCCGAAGATAATGGCCGGGCAAAAGACCGTTTTGAGTATATTTTATAGTGTTACCCGTTTTCCTGTCTTTGCGGCTTTATAAATAGCTGTAATTATGTTTAGATCTTTTAAGCCTTCATAGCCGGTAATGTGGCCGGGCAACGGCTTGTTGTTAACAATCAGGCTGCAAATGCCATCCAGCTGTGCCTGCTGCTGGTTTATTTCAGGATATTTTAATACACCGTTAGGTGTTTTGCCTTCAAATGGGCCATAACTTAAGGCCGGGCTCAGCTCAAAGCTGCCTTTATCTGCGGCGGCATAAAAGCGGTCTATATTAAAGGCACAAGAGGTGTTGCAGTTTGCTACGGCACCGCTGGCAAACTCCATTTGCCATGAAATGCTTTCTTCTACCTGGGCAAAACGTTTTGTATTATTAATGTGGCCCAACTGTGCTGTTATGGCTATTGGCTCTTCGCCCAAAACATAGCGACATGCCTGTATACAGTAAATACCAAGCTCTATAAGCGGCCCTCCGCCTGACAGTTTTTTATTCAGCCTCCATTCGGCCGGATCATTAAAATCTATGTCTTGTGCCGGTGCTGCAACATCATAAGTTTGGTACCCTAAAGAAGCCTCTATAAAGCGTAACTGGCCAAAAACTTTATCCTGCCCCAGGCGTTTTATTTCCAGGTGGGTGGGTTCATAATGCAGGCGGTAGCCCACTGCCAGCTGCACACTGGCATCTTCGCAGGCTTTTATCATGGCCCTGCAATCTTCGGCAGAAGTAGCCATGGGCTTCTCTGTAATAACATGCTTGCCTGCCTTTGCAGCCCTTATAGCAAACTCTTTATGCATACCATTGGGCAGGATAACATATACCATGTCAATATTTTTATTGTTTACAATTTCATCAAAATTGCTGTAGTTGTAAATATTGCCATCAGGTATATTGTATTTTTCCTTCCATAGTTGTGCCTTTTCAGGTGTGCCTGTTACAATTCCTGCAAGGGTGCAGTATTGGGCATTTTGAAAGCCCTGAGCTACTATTTCGGCATAATATCCCAGGCCACATAGGGCAATGTTTAGTTTTTTGCCGGTATATTTTGGTTGTACAGCAGGTGCAGTTATAAAAGAGGGTAATGAACTAATAACCGCGGTGGCACCCACACCCATACCAAATTTGTGTACAAATGAACGTCTTGTAATCTTATCCATAACGGTGAAGTTTACTTACAGATATGTATGTTTTTTTTAAAAATGTTACAAAAACGTTTGATTTTTAGGGGCTTATGTTAAAATTTTTTAAATAAAAACTGCCCATAGAATTTCTCCTATGGGCAGCCATAAATAATCAACTTAATTTTTATTTTAAGGTTACGGCACTATAAATAGTGAGGCAATAGTTACTGCCTGGTCGCCTGTAAGTATTTCGTCAAAAGACTCTGTAGCACCGTTTAGCGTAAGTGCAGGGCCGTTTGTAGCGCTTAGTGTTGTTATGTTAGCACCACCTTGTGTAGTGTTTTGCTCACCATCATATACGGGTTGTGTAAAGCCTGGCATGTTGCCACCGTTATTGCCGGTAATCCATCCTTTGTTTCCGCGCATCCTGCGTATTTGCGATGCGTGGCGTGCTTCTACCGAGTGTATTTGTAATGCAGCAGTAAGTAGGTCGCCATTGCTCATTAAGTTACCTGCCTGGCCTTTGTAGGCACGTACACCGGTATCTTCAAACGCCTGGGCTACGGCAAGAAATGTTTGGTAGTTGGTAAACGTATCCAGCTGGCCACCCATTGTAAAGTCAAAAGTAGGCTTGGCAGGTGCATCGGCACCCAGCGCCTGAGATAAAAATGCCACGTGGGCCGCTTCGTGCTGGCTTACCTGGGCAATATAGGTTTGGTCTGCGCTTGGTATAAGCCCATTAGCGTCTAATCCCATTTGGTAAAATTCGTCTTCAAGGTATTCCAGCGTTAATGCCAGTTGTAAGGCCGATTTTGCAGTAGCGGCAGTAGCGGTTTGTGCAGTAGCTTTGTTTGATGAAAACAGCATTCCGAAAGGTACGGCTGCAATTGCAGCACCTGCTCCAATTTTACCAAACTGCGAAAAACTGTCTCTTCTTGATGTCTTGTCACTCAGGCTTTTTAACATGCCTTCGTTTGTAAACGACTCTATAAGTTTTAAGATGTTCATGATTTCGTGATTTTAAGGGGTTAGTTATGGTAAATACTGGGCTGTAAAGGCAGTTTGTATAAAGTCAAGAGACGCTACAACAGGAATAATCTGAGATGGTTTCTGTGCTTTATCCAGTCCGTTTGCGTCTATAACATC
>JAZKDS010000031.1:366-11648 GCA_040387455.1 Bacteroidota bacterium | reverse complement strand
TCTTATGGCAGCTGCGTGCCTTGCCTCAACCGATACAATTTTACCTGCAATTACAAGATAATCTGGGGTAGTAATATACCTGCCTGCTCCATTATAAGCGGCTACACCGGTGTCTTCAAGTGCTTTTGCAGTGGCCAGTACTGTGGCACGGTTGTTCCAGTTAAGGCCATTATATGCAAATTCAAGATCGGGTAGTACAGTACCTGTAGTACCTGCAAGTGCACCTGTAAGTGCTACTTTAAAAAACTCCCTGTGGTATACTTCGTGCTGATAAAGATCGGCCAGTACCTGCTGCTCTTCAGCATTAAAGGTAGATCCAAAGGTATTGCTGTTAACTACACGTGTATAAAAGTCAGCTTCAAGCTGCTCCAGTGCATAAGCATAGGTAAGTATACCCGCATCGCCACCGCCAAGGTCAAAAACACCATTGCGCACACCGGGCAATTGGCTTGGGTCTACATTGCTGCCGGCGTCGTCGTCATCGCTACAGCCTGCTAATAGTAGTCCGGTTCCGGCTAAGGTAAGCCCGCTGATTTTAAGGAAGCTTCTCCTGTTGGTCACGCTGCCGGTAGCTACTTCTGAGACAGATACTTTTGTCTTTTTCATAATCTAATCGTTTAAGGTTATAATTGAGTGGTGTGGTTTGAATCCCGTTGTTGGAACTCAAAGTTATCTTTACATACGCCACATAATTGTTAATGGTTTTTAAGAAATGGGAATAAATTTCTTACGTTAACAATAATTTAATACTATTGCGGGTGCATGGTTGTAACGTTTGCGCCAGTGGGAGTAAGGGAATACCCATCAAAAACAGGCATTGAAAAAAATGTAATGAAACCTCTGCTTTTTTGTCAACTTTAGGGTATAATTAACCTTTGTTTCATCAAAACTGTAAACTGTATCACAGCCTAATATGGCGGTTTACTTACATTTTATGAAAATTTATGTAAGAAGAAAAGTCAGAAAATATCGTTTTAGTAAAGCGACTACAAGAATTTCGTAAATTTTTCGTTACTTTACAATATAAACATCTACCACAATGAGACCGAAAGCAACATTAAAGCAAATTGCAAAAGAATTAGGAGTTTCTGTATCAACAGTATCTAAAGCGCTTAGTAATAGTCCTGAAATTAGTGAGCCCACTAAAATAAAAGTGCAGGAATTTGCCAAGCTTAAAAACTATAAGCCTAACAACATTGCAGTTAACCTTAAAAGCAAAAGGTCTAAAACCATTGGGGTAATACTGCCTAATATACTTAACCCGTTTTTTGCCAAGGTATTTAGCGGTATAGAAAAGGCAGCTAACGAAAGGGGTTACAATGTAATTACCTGTATTAGCAACGAATCGCTTAAAAAAGAAATCCATGCTATGGATATCCTTAGCAACGGTACTATAGACGGTTTTATACTTTCGGTGAGCGATGAAACCCAAAAAGAACACGACTTTAAGCACTTTAAAGAGGCTATTGCCGATGATATTCCTATTGTGATGTTTGACAGGACTACCGATGATGTAAACTGCGATAAAGTTGTTGTAGATGACTTTGATAGTGCTGTATATGCGGTAAACCACCTTATAAAAACCGGCTGTAAAAACATAGCCCTACTGTCTAACCTTGATAATGTTAGCGTGGGTAAATTAAGGGCCGAAGGTTACCTGCAGGCACTTAAAGATAATGGCATTGCCATAAATGAACAACTTATAATGCGCACCCATAGCGATGATGAGTTTGACGAGCAGTTCCCTACATTTTTTGATATAAAAGGCAAAAAAATAGACGGTGTTTTTGCGGTAGAAGAGCATGCCTCTGTAGCGGCGCACAAAGCAGTACTTAAAGGTGGCTTTAAGATACCCGAAGACGTACAGATTATTGGCTTTGCCGATGGTGTGTGGTCGCGCAGGCTTACGCCAAGCCTTAGTACCGTTAGCCAGCACGGCCCCGAGATAGGCGAGGCGGCGGCCGAACTGCTTATCAACAGGCTTGAAGACAAATCTGACGATGGGCCGGAATATGAAACCCGCATTATTAAAACCGAACTACGCCAGCGCGAGTCTACTAAAAAGCTGTAGTAACCCTATATTTTGGTTAATACCCTAAACAGGATAACAACATTATACCCGCTAAGCCAAAACGCGCTTAGCGGGCTTGTTGCTTTATTTGAGAGGGTAGAAGTGCCTAAAGGCGAGGTAATACTGCACGAAGGGCGTGTAGAGCAGTACATGTTTTTTATTGAGCAGGGGTTGGTACGCGCCTATAGCGACGGCCCAGAAAAACAGGTTACCTTTTGGTTTGGCATGGTGGGCGATTATGTAATATCTGCCCAGAGTTTTGTAAACAACCGCCCGGGTTATGAAAGCATACAGGTGCTGGAAGACAGCATCTTGTTTAAAGTAGATGCCAATAATTTAATTAGCCTGATGAAAACGGATATTGAGCTGGCCAACTGGGGCAGGAAGCTGGCCGAATATGAGTTTTTAAAGCTGGAAGAAATGTTTATCAGCCGCCAGTTTAAAACCGCAACACAGGTATATGTAGAGCTTTTGGAGCGCATACCCTCTTTTCCTAACAGGGTGCCGCTAAAGCATATTGCTTCTTATTTGGGCATAAGCCAGGTTTCACTAAGCCGTATAAGGGCAAATGTGGCAAAAGGCATTATTTAACAAATGTAAAATGCGTTGCCGTTTGCAGGTAGTACCTTTGCCTTAAATTAAAGCAAAGCATAATGAACTGGATTTACCTTATTATAGCCGGCCTGTTTGAAATAGGCTTTACAACGAGCATGAAAATGTCTAAAAATTTTACCGATTATAAGTGGGTGGCCGTATTTTTTGTATGCATAACGGCAAGTTTTTATTTTGTAAACAAAGCAACACAAACCCTTCCGCTGGGTACTGCTTATGCCGTATGGACGGGTATAGGGGCTTTTGGTACAGTAATAATGGGTATTGTGTTTTATAATGAACCGGCTACCTTTTGGCGCCTGTTTTTTATAACCACACTGGTGCTGTCTATTATAGGGCTTAAGTTTTTTGGTGGCGAGGCCACGGCTTAATTCCTGACCATATACACACAAAAAGCCGCAATAAGCGGCTTTTTGTGTGTATTGTACTTATTTTCTGGTATATCCATAGGTGGCGCCATGTTGCTCTAATGAAAATGCATTTGGCTTAAAAGTTATGTTTATATCTGCCGATTTAAAGGTAAACTCAGTATCGCTTTCGGCTTCCAGTGGTAAAGCATCCTGGCCGGTTGCCTGTGCAAAAAGCTGTCCATTTTCATACATTATGGTTATATCAAGCGGTAAGTCTGCCGATGTATAGTTACCCATATATCCTTCCAGTATTTTTGCATCTACAGCTATGTTGCTAAATTCAGGAAATTTGTATGGGGTGCCATAATAATTGCTCATAACACCTATAAGCACATCATTAAGGTCATAACTGCCACCATTTGTTACAAGGGCAATAGCAACGCCATCTTTAGGGTTATATCCTAATACAGAGCTAAAGTTTTCTATATGGCCACTATGCCCTACAAACGGTCTTTCATAAAATCCCATCGGGAATATGCCACGACCCATTTCGTTTGTCATGGTGGTCATTAGCGCTACCGATTCTTTACTGATTATTTTACCGCTAAAAAGTGCATATATAAACGTGTCAAGGTCTGTCATGGTAGCTTGCAGCGCCCCCGCCGAATAGGCAGCGCCTACACTCCACTCGTCAACTTTTACAGGTGTTGCAGCTATTACATAAGAGTAGGCTTCGTTAGCTTTAGGATCTACTGTATTAAAAAGCGATGTGTTTTTAAGCCCTGCCTTTTTAATAACCATATCGTTTATGGCATCGGCATACTTCTTTTTGGTAATGGTTTCTATAATGTAGCCTAATAGCAGATAGTTACTGTTACTGTATTCATTTTGAGAGCCGGGTTCAAAAACGCTTTCAAAGCCTTCAATGCGCTTTACCATCTGCTCTTTGGTTTGTGGCGTAAGGGCATAGCCCATAAAATCTTCGGCATTGGTAAAATTAAAAATACCGGTACTGTGACTCAATAGGTTGTCTATGGTGATTTTGTCGGCATTTTTAACCTTTGGGTAAAATTTAGAAAGTTTGGTGTCCAGCGTAAGCTTTTTATCTTCTACAAGCTTAAAAATAGCCGTAGCGGTAAACATCTTGGTAATAGAACCTATTTTGTATTTGGTTGTCGGGGTGGCTTTAATGTTGTTGGCTACATCGGCATAACCGTAGGCTTTTTCAAAAACGGTTTTGCCGTTTTCGCTTAAGCTTACCGCTCCCATAAATTTATTTTTCTCGGTAAGAAAGGTAAGCAGGCTGTCTATTTTTTTAAACTTGTCCTGTTGTTGTGCGGTGCCGGCCAGGGTAAATAAAGCCATACCCAGCCCAAGTAATGTTTTTTTCATAATGATGATTTGTTGGCCTTTCGGCTGATTGATGTAGCAATTGGACTACACTTTCATCAAAATGTTACACTTATTGCTTGGTAAATACGGTGGCTTCGCCGTTTTGTTTCAGGATAAAGCTGTTAGGGGTAAACTCCATAACAATACCGGCGGCATCATGTGTAAAAGAAGTGTTGGTTATGGCGGTAACATAAAACGTGCCCTGCTCATCGGCATGCACGCGCAGCTTGCCGTCAACCGCTTTTACATTAATGGTAAAAGGCAGCTGTGGGTTTGCGTAATTACCCTCATAGGCTGTTAGAAGCGCCTGGTCTATACTAAAATTTATAAATGACGGGAAACGATACGGCAGCTTGTAGTAGCAGCTCAGTATGCCCATAATAAGGTCTTCGGTACTGATGTTTTTAGCATTGGCCAGTATAGAAAAGCTCAGGTCTTCTTTGGGGTAATAGCACGTTACCGATGTAAAGCCCTCTATAGTGCCGGTGTGGCCTATGTAGCGCCTCTCGGCAAACGGGTAAAAGAAAACGCCCATACCGTTGCCGGTTTCGCTTTCGGTCATCAGCTTAAGCGATTCAGGTTTTATGAGCTTACCGGTAAACAGCGCGCGCATAAAACGGGTCATATCGGTAGGGGTGCTTTGCAGCCCAAATGCCCCGCCAGAAACCGACTCATGCCATTCCGGAGCCTTATCCCAGGCGTTATTTTTAAAGAGGTAAGAGTAGGCCTCTTTTTTCTTAGGGTTTAGTTTACCAAAGCCATAGGTGCTTTTTAGCTGTGCCCTTGTGGCTATGCGGCCACCCACATTTTCTTTATAGGTTTTTTTAGTAATATCCTGGATAATATAGCCCAGCAGCAGGTAATTGCCGGCGCTGTATTCTGCACGGGCACCGGGTGTAAAAGCCGGGGTACCTGCCTGTAGCCTGTCGGTCATGGCCTTGCGGTTTTGCAGCTCATACTGGTAAGAAGCAAAATCGGCAGCTGCAGAATAGTCAAAAATACCGCTGGTATGGTCCAGCATCTGGCTTATGGTTATGGCCCCTGCATTGGGCATGTTAGCAAAGAATTCTGATAGCTTAGTAGTAAGCTTCAGTTTCTTTTCTTCAATTAGCTGAAAGATTATAGCCGCCGTAAACATCTCGGTGGCCTGGCCTATTTAATACTTAGTGTCAGATGTTGCCTTTGTTTTAGCCTGCACATCGGCAAAGCCATAAGTGGTTTGAAACACCACCTGATCTTTTTCTCGTATGGTAACCGACCCCATAAACTTTCCGTTGCTGTACAGGTAGTTTAAAAGGCTGTCTATCTTGTCATACTTAGCGCCATCAGTATCCTGGGCCATGGCGGCCTGGGCAAGTATTACGCAAAGTATAAGTAGTGCTTTTTTCATTTAGGTTATAAACTGCTAATCAAAACGGAGTAGGCGGGCCAATTATTGTATTAATGCGCTTCAAGCCAGTTAAGGCCGGTACCCATATCTACCTCAAGCGGCACATCCAGCACAAAGGCGTTTTCCATTTCATGCTTAATAAGCGGCTTAATGGTTTCCAGCTCGCTGTTGTGTACATCAAACACAAGCTCATCATGTACCTGCAGCAGCATCTTGCTCTTCCAGTTTTCGGCTTCAAGCCTTTTTTGTATGTTGATCATCGCAATTTTAATAATGTCGGCCGCACTGCCCTGTATAGGGGCGTTAACGGCATTTCGTTCGGCTGCACCACGCACTACCTGGTTTTGCGAGTTGATATCTTTTAAATACCTCCTGCGCCCGGTAATGGTGGTTACAAAACCCTGCTCGCGGGCAATTTCTACCTGCTCGCTAATGTACTGCTTAAGCCTTGGGTAGGTAACATAATAGGCGTCAATAAGGTCTTTAGATTCGCCCCTGCTCAAAGAGGTTTGGTTGCTTAACCCAAACGCCGAAACACCATATACAATACCAAAGTTTACCGTTTTGGCATGGCTGCGTTGCTCGCGGGTTACTTCTTCCAGAGCTACGTTAAATACTTTGGCAGCGGTTGAGGCGTGAATATCCTCACCATTCCTGAACGAGCGAATCATCTCCGGGTCGCCGCTCAGGGCTGCAATAATGCGTAATTCTATCTGCGAGTAGTCGGCACTTAATATGGTATGCTCGGCATCGCGGGCAATAAACGCTTTGCGTATCTGCCTGCCGCGCTGCGTGCGTATGGGTATGTTTTGCAGGTTGGGGTTATTGCTGCTCAGGCGGCCGGTGGCGGCTACGGTTTGCATATAATCGGTATGTACGCGGCCTGTGGTGGCTTGTACCTGTAGGGGTAATGCATCTACATAGGTGTTTTGTAACTTAACCAATTGGCGCCACTCTAAAAGGTCAGACACTATGGGGTAATCCTTGGCCATGTAAGAGAGCACCTCTTCGCCGGTGGCATACTGGCCGGTTTTGGTTTTCTTTTGCTTGGCACCGCCAATTTTAAGTTTGTCGAATAATATTTCGCCAAGCTGCTTCGGCGACCCAAGGTTAAAGGTTTGGCCGGCGGCCTCATATATTTTTTGTTCCAATGCTTTGGCATCGGTGGCAAGCTCTGTAGAAAGCTCTTTAAGGTAAGGCACATCAAGGTTAATGCCTTCGGTTTCCATACGGGCCAGTACCGGCATTAACGGAATCTCGATATCATCAAACAGTTTCTGGGTACCCGTGCGCTCCAGCTGTGGGGCAAAAATTTCCTTAAGCTGTAGCGTAATATCGGCATCTTCTGCCGCATATTCTTTAATAACCTCAAGTTCTACATCGCGCATGGTTTTTTGGCCCTTGCCTTTTTTACCAATAAGCGCCTCAATAGGCATGGGGCTATATTTAAGATACGTCTCGGCCAGTATATCCATACCGTGGCGCATATCCGGGTTGATGAGGTAATGCGCAATCATGGTATCGAAAAATTTACCCTTAACGGTAATGTTGTAGTTGGCCAGTATCTCCAGGTCGTACTTAAGGTTTTGGCCTACTTTTTCTATAGCCTCATTTTCAAAAAAGGGACGAAATTTATCAACCAATTCCTGTGCTTCGGCCCTGTCGGCAGGCACGGGCACATAAAAGCCCTTACCTTTCTCCCAGCTAAAAGACATGCCTACAAGCTCTGCTGTAAGGGTGCATACGCCGGTGGTTTCGGTATCAAAACACACGCTGGTTTGCTTTAGCAGGTTGCTTATTAAAAAGTTTACGGCCATGCCCTGTGCCACCTGGTAATGGTGATCTGTATTTTCAAGCGTGGCATAAAAGCCGGTATTGCCGTCTTCTGCAGAGGCAGCACCCTCTTCAAATAATGAGAATTGCTGTTCGTTTTTTGTTATGGTTTTGGTAGGGGCAAAGCCCTGTGTGGCTACGTCATCATATTCTTCGCCGTGGGCAAACAGTTTCTGGAACTGCTCTGCCAGCCTGCGGAACTCAAGTTCATTAAATATCGCTTCTACCTTTTCTGAATCAGGTTTGGTAAGCTCGTAGTCGGTTTCATTAAAGGTAACATTACAGTCGGTTATAATGGTGGCCAGCTTTTTACTCATGATGCCTTTTTCTTTATTGGCCTCAATGTTTTCGCGCAGCTTGCCTTTTAGCTGATGGGTATTGGCCAGCAGATTTTCCATGGTGCCATAGTCCTTCAGGAATTTCTTGGCAGTCTTTTCGCCCACTCCCGGTAACCCCGGAATGTTATCTACGGCATCGCCCATCATGCCCAGGAAGTCAATAACCTGCTCGGGCCTTTCAATTTCAAAACGCTCTAATACTTCGGGTACACCCCAAATTTCTATACCATTGCCCAGGCGGGCCGGGCGGTACATAAATATATTTTCGCTTACCAGCTGTGCAAAATCTTTATCGGGGGTAACCATAAACACCTGGTAGCCCTGCTTTTCTGCCTGCTTGGCCAGGGTGCCTATAAGGTCATCGGCTTCGCAGCCGGCTTCTTCTACAAAAGGTATGTGCATGGCCCTTAATATATCCTGTATATAAGGTATGGCAATTTTAATGGCTTCGGGCGTGGCATCCCGGTTGGCCTTATATTCTACATACATTTCTGTACGCACGGCGCTGCCTTCTTTATCAAAAGCAACAGCAAGATGGTCTGGGCGCTCGCGCTTAATAACGTCTATCAGCGAGTTCATAAAGCCCAGGATGGCGCTGGTATCCATGCCTTTTGAGTTGATTCTTGGGTTTTTTATAAAGGCATAATAGCCACGGAATATAAGTGCGTATGCATCAAGAAGAAAAAGCCGTTTTTGCTGTGACATGAAAATGTTATTTGCGGTAAAAATAAGCAAACCGATGCACAAATAGAAATTTTATAATAAGGGAACACCCCAAAGCTTTTGTAAGCCATGGGGTGTTGTATATATGGAGTTAATCATTTTCAGGTACTTGTATTGCCGTTTCCTGATATCAAAATTAAGCCACAGTTTCTGAAAAAAATGCTAAGGATATCTTAGGGTTTTGGTAAAAATGGATGATGTGCCCCCTGTGCTTTGACTTATGCAGCAGTTCCCTTGTTTTTATTCTCCACACTCAGCGGGCCCGTACCAAAATAAGCAATAATCAATGCGCCACCCGTCATAGAGATGTTCTTCATACAGGCAATCATGTCCATTTGTTTCGCCATGGCATCTTCAATAGTCCAGAAGTTGTGCATGATGAATGTTACGGGCAGCAGGAAGGCCACAAGTGTCCAGGCACCCCATTTTGCCTTATAGCCGGCAATGATTGTTATGGCGCCAAATAGTTCCATAAGCCCCGTAATAGGTACCAGTATGTTTGCTGCCGGAACCCCTTTAGCTGCGGCATAGCCAATAGACTCGGCACCAAAGTGCCCGAAAGACGACATTAAAAAAATTAGCGAGAACAGTATCCTGCCCAGCAAAAGTGCATATTTCATTTTTTTTGAAATTAGATTGGTTAATAATGGTGTAAAAGTATTTACATTTGCTATATTAAAGTAAGTACTATACGGTTGTATAGCGCTATAAAACACTATAGCAATGGAAAAATCAATGCGCAATCCGGAAAAGTTAGACCACTCAGCATGCACATCGGCCATGGTGCCCGTGCGCGATGCGCTGGATTTACTTAGCGGAAAATGGAAACTGCCCATAATAATTGCACTAACCTTTGGGGCAAAACGTTTTGGGGGGCTATCGCGCGAAATACCTAAAATAACCGACAGGATGCTGAGTAAAGAGCTGCGCGACCTTGAAATAAACGGGCTGGTTAACCGTACCGTGCACGACAGCATACCCGTTGTGGTGGAGTACTCGCTTACAGAATATGGCTATTCTTTAGACAATGTTATTAAAGCCCTGCACACCTGGGGCACTAACCACCGCCAGCGTTACCGCGATGCTGACAAAAAGTAAGCATGGCCTGACATAATGTTTGTGGCATACTTTATGATGCCTGACACCTAATAATTTACATTTAATGTTCCGCAGAGTTTTAATTTTTCTTGGTGTATTGCTGCTTGTTGCAGAAATATATACGTTTCAGGCCCTTAAAACCGTAATCAAGCCCCGATGGGCACAATGGCTTTACATAGCTGTTTCGGTGGGTATAATTGTTTACATTTCTTATTCTTTTGCTACTTATGACAGCCGGCAGGGGCAAACTAAAAAGTCGCTCTATGCTATGGCACTGCTGCTTTTAACGTTAATACCTAAGTTGCTTATTGCTATAGTAATGCTGGGCGAAGATGTGGTACGGATTTTTACCGGTATTTATACTTCGCTTACCGGCACGCGAGAGGGTGATTTTTTGCCCGACAGGCGGCGCTTTTTAAGCATGGCGGCACTGGGCATAGCGGCCATTCCCTTTTTATCTATGCTGTATGGTATTACCGTAGGTAAGTACAACTTTAAGGTGCGAAAGCAAACTTTGAAGTTTCCTGACCTGCCCGATAATTTTGACGGCTTTACTATTTTGCAGATAAGCGATGTGCACAGCGGCAGCCTTGATAATAAAGAGAAGATTGAGTATGCCATTAATCTTATAAATGAGGAGCACAAAGACGTTATTCTTTTTACAGGCGATATTGTAAACAACGTGGCCGAAGAGATGCACCCCTGGATCGAGACCTTTAAAAAGATTGAAGCTCCGGAGTTTGGTAAATACTCAACCCTGGGCAACCATGACTATGGCGAATATATAGAGCTTTCGCCAAAAGAAAAGGCCGATAACTTTGAGGCCATTAAAGACCTGCACCGCCAGATTGAATTTAAACTGATGCTTAATGAAAATACCAAGCTACGCAAAGGCGACCAGGAAATAGCCCTGATAGGGGTAGAGAACTGGGGGCATAATTTTCGTAAGGCCGGCGATTTAAAAAAGGCATCGGCAGGGCTTAAAAAAGAAGACTTTAAAGTACTTATGAGCCATGACCCATCGCACTGGGATTATGAGGTAAAGCACAGCGAAAACAACTACCATCTTACCTTTAGCGGGCATACCCACGGCATGCAGTTTGGTATAGAAATACCCGGCTTTTTGCGCTGGAGCCCCGTGCAGTATGTATATAAGCAATGGGCAGGGCTATACAAGCATATGGGCAGGTATATTTATGTAAACCGTGGTTTTGGCTTCCACGGATATAGCGGCAGGACGGGTATTTGGCCCGAAATTACTGTTATCACGCTAAAAAAAGCTTAAAAAAAATGTGGGTATGGTAAAAATGTTATATTTGTATGAAAATTTACCATAATTAAGGTTTTAAATTTCAATTAAACTACCGTTTTATGTCAAAATTCGGAGAACTTATAAGCTCTCAAGTTCCGGTACTGATAGACTTTTATACAGAGTGGAACGAGCCATCAGTATCTATGCACCCTGTTATAAGGGA
>JAZKDS010000031.1:0-356 GCA_040387455.1 Bacteroidota bacterium | reverse complement strand
GGATGTAGCGGCAGCACTGGGCGACAAAGCAAAAGTTATAAAGATTGATGTAGATAAAAACCAGGAACTGGCCGAGGCGCTACGTATCAAGGGGCTACCTACACTCATGATTTATAAAGACGGGCAAATGGTATGGAGGCAAAGCGGCGAGCTTGATGCTAACACTATTATAGGCCTCGTGCAGGAGCAGATTTAAGCCAAAACACCAAACGTATATCCTTCATTTTTTAAATGGGCAATGGCCTGTGGCAAAGCGTATTTTACATTTTTTGATGCCTTTATGCTGTCATGAAATATAATAATACTGCCCGGTACTACATGGTCAATAACATTTTGCAGGCATTTTTGCGGCGTAA
>JAZKDS010000030.1:0-4701 GCA_040387455.1 Bacteroidota bacterium | reverse complement strand
AACTAATTATGATCCGTTTCCGGGGTTTGGTTTTAAGGCAAAACATTTTGCTTACCAGGAGGTAGATGATATTAATTATTATAACGTTGCTACACCTTTTACAGAGATTATGTACCGCTCTGTTTTGCAGCAGGGCCAAATATTAGATGCGCTTTTCACAGTAAATACATCGCCTAACCTTAACCTTTTTATAGGGTATAAAGGTTTACGCTCTATAGGTAAATACATTAACTCAATTTCCAGCAATGGTAATTTTAGAATGGGTGCCAGCTATAATACTACCGATAAGCGCTATTTGCTAAAGCTCCATTTTACCGGCCAGGATTTTAGTAATCAGGAAAACGGTGGTATAACTACCATTACAGATTTTGAAGGTGGCCAAGACCCCTACACAGAGCGTGAAAGGCTTGAAGTATATTTTAAAGATGCTACATCGGTTATGAAGGGTAACCGCTATTTTATAGACCACTATTTTAGGCTCAACAAAACAAACCCTAACAGCCTGGTGTTTCATCATCAGTTTAATTATGAGAACAAGTTTTTTGACTTTCAGCAAAAAACACTTAGCGACCGTTTTGGCGATGCTTCAAAATCATCTATAAATAAAAGAACACGCTATAACCGCATGTACAATCTTGTAGGTGCTGCCTATGCTAATAAAACCATAGGTACTGTTGAATTTTATTTAGAAGACTACTCCTATAACTATTTTTATTATAGTGTGATTTTAAATCCCGATGGCAGCATTAGGGTACCTAATGCCATTAACGACCGTATAGATACCTATGGCGGGCGCTACACTTATCAAAAAGATAACTGGAAGGGTACTGCTTTAGTCAGCAATTCGATCACAGATCAAAGCCTTACCAATATTGATTTGCAATTACGCTATACATTTGATGAGCGCAATAGTATTTCGGCACGTTTCCAGAAAATGAACAAACTGCCGGATTTAAACTATCAGCTGTATCAAAGTGATTACGTTTTTTATAACTGGAACAACAACAACTTTAAAAACGAGAAAATTAACAGCCTTCAGCTGGATATAAAAACCCAGTGGGCCGACCTTTCTGCCCAATATACCGTATTAAACGACCATTTGTATTTTTACAACAGCAATGATACTCCCGGCCTGGCACAGTTTGATTCGCTTTTAGTTATGCCAAAGCAATATACAACAGGGACTATTAATTACCTTTCGGTAAAGGTGGGTAAGGATATAAAATTCCTTACATATTTTGGCCTTGATAATACGGTGCTGTACCAGCAGGTACAGCAAAGTGATAAAATACTTAATGTGCCACAGCTGGTAACGCGCAATACATTTTATTATACCGACAGGTGGTTTCAAAACGCGCTGCAAATACAAAGTGGCTTTACGCTGAACTACTTTACAAAATATTATGCTAATGATTATAACCCGCTGCTAAGCGAGTTTTATGTGCAGGACAGGCGCAAGATTGGCGGTTTCCCGATGATTGATTTCTTTGTAAACCTCAAGATACAGGAGTTCAGGCTGTTTTTAAAGGCAGAACACTTTAACTCGGGCTTTACAGGATATGACTATTATTCGGCACCAAATTATCCGTATCGCGATTTTACCGTGCGCTTTGGCATCATCTGGGATTTCTTTTCTTAACTGTTTTATTTGCAGGATACTCTTATCTTTGCAACGATTATTGGCTTAGCCAAAAATATACTACATGAAATACGCTAAAAACATACTCGAAACCATAGGCAATACGCCCATGGTAAAGCTAAACAAGCTTACTACAGAAATAGATGCCCTGGTATTGGCCAAGGTAGAAACGTTTAATCCCGGCAACTCGGTTAAAGACCGTATGGCCGTAAAGATGATTGAAGATGCCGAGGCAGATGGACGCCTTAAACCGGGCGGTACTATTATAGAAGGCACCAGCGGAAACACAGGCATGGGCCTTGCCCTGGGCGCTATTGTAAAAGGCTACAAGCTGATTTGCGTTATTAGCGACAAGCAGAGTAAAGAAAAGATGGACATATTGCGTGCCGTAGGTGCTAAGGTGGTGGTGTGCCCTACAGATGTAGAGCCTACAGATCCGCGTAGTTACTACAGCGTATCTAAACGTTTGGCTGAAGAAACGCCTAACTCATGGTATGTTAACCAGTATGATAACATGAGCAACACCGCTGCGCATAATGAGCAGACGGGTCCGGAAATCTGGGAACAGACCGAAGGTAAAATCACGCACTTTGTGGTGGGTGTAGGTACAGGTGGCACCATTAGTGGTGTGGGTAAGTATTTAAAAGAACAAAACCCTAACGTTAAAATTTGGGGTATAGATACCTATGGTTCTGTCTTTAAAAAATACCACGAAACGGGTATTTTTGACGAGAACGAAATTTATACGTATGTTACCGAAGGCATTGGCGAAGACATCCTCCCTAAAAATGTTGACTTTAGCCTGATTGACGGTTTTACTAAAGTTACAGATAAAGATGCTGCCGTGTATACCCGCAGGCTTGCGCTTGAAGAGGGTATTTTTGTGGGTAACTCTGCCGGTGCAGCCATTAAAGGTGTGTTGCAGCTTAAAGAGCATTTTAAGCCGGAAGATGTGGTGGTTGTGCTGTTTCATGACAGTGGCAGCCGCTATGTAGGTAAAATGTTTAACGATGACTGGATGCGGGAGCGCGGTTACCTTGACGACGAAATTACCAAAGCCGAAGACCTGATTAAAGACCATAGCGATAAACCACTGGTTACCGTTCGCACCGAAGAGCTGGTAAGCCATGCTATAGACCGTCTTCGTAAATACAAAATATCGCAAATACCGGTTATTGATGTAGATGGTTTTGTGGGTAGTGTAGACGAAACAGATCTTTTCCGTAGTTATGTAGAGGATAAAGATATTGCCGATAAACCTATTAAAGAGATTATGGGCAAGCCCTACCCAATTGTAAAAGCAGCCACATCGGTAGATGAGATTAGCAAGCTTATCAATAAAGACAACCAGGCGGTACTGGTAGACCTGGGCAACGGTAAATACCATATTATTACCAAGCACGATATCATCAGTTCGATAAAATAGTTTAAAAGCCCTTCTGAAATGAAGGGCTTTTTTATGGGCTATACAGTGCTGCTACTATAGCCTTCGACAAGCTTAGGCTGACATAGGTTTGAGCGATGCTATTCCCCTCTTCCGGAGGGGTGCCGTAGGCGGGGTGGTTTTGAATGGATAATTGTAGATTGTCATTCAGGTTAAGTCTAAAAAAAATCGCATAAAAGATTTTAGTATCTTTGTGTAAGAGAAAATTACACTGCATGACCTTTACCGCCATAGATTTTGAAACTGCCACAGGGCATCCACACAGCGCCTGTGCCGTGGGTATTATTACGGTTGAGGATGGCATTATTGTAGAGGAATACCATACGCTCATTCAGCCGCCGGATAACGAATACTGGTACCGCAACATTATGGTGCATGGCATTAAGCCGGCTGACACGCTAAGGATACCTACCTTTGATAGTTTGTTCCCCGAAATACACAAGCGGTTGTTTGGCCGTAAGATTGTGGCACATAACGAATCTTTTGACCGTAATGTGCTGGCCAAAACTATGCGCTGGTATGGCCTGTATTATGACGAGCTTGAAATTGCCGACCGCTGGGAGTGTACCGTTAAAATTTATCGTGCAAAAGGCTATCCTAAAGCCAACCTTAAATATTGCAGCGACCGTAACGGTATTGCCCTGAACCACCACGAAGCCCTTAGCGATGCCCGCGCCTGTGCAAAGTTGTATTTGCTGCATGATGGGCAGCTGAAGATGAAAATCTAGTCTGGATTTTTCGATTGTTGGATAATTCTACAGTCGAACGATCGAATTATCCAACAATCCAATAATCTAAAAAAAACTATTCCCCCAGCAACACGCCCGATACATTCCATGCGCTAAAGTTAGTGCCTTCGGGTGCGCCCTGCGGTATGGTAACGGTTATGGTGTGTGTGCCGGCTTTCAGGTCGCCCAGGTCTATAAACTCAGGGTTGGTAAGCATGCCGGGGCACCAGTTAGAGCGGCTGTAATCTGATGAGGAAAGACCGTTTTCAAAATTGCCGCTTGCCGGATTAAACAGGCGGTAAGAGCCGCAATCCTGCCTCCAGGGTATAAAGCTAAACGTCTGTTTACCGTCAAGGCTTATGGTGTTCTTTTTCGGGATAAATTCATCGCCGTTTTCCCAGCCGCCATGCCCGGTAGTTATATAGCGCAGGCGGGCGTTTTTTATATCCTTTTCAAGAGTAAAAGTAACCTCAAGCCCCTTTGGCGCACTAAACATGGTGCTGTAACCCTGGCCTGCCATTTCCATTACGTTTACGGTATTGAACAGCGGCAGGACAAGGCTGGCTTTGTTGTACTGAATTTCATCGTTGTGCACGGTAAGGTTCAGGCTAATCTTATGGCCGCCCTTATCATAATTACCAATAAATACACCTACCCAGGCTTCTTTTCCGCTAAAGGCAGGGGCAAGTTCAGATACATCCTGGCGGTAGGTCACAGCCTCCTGCCACGTTTTGTCCTTTAGCTGAATGTGGTTGTACTGCTTTACGCCAAAGGGGGTAAAGAAGCGCATAAGCTCCAGCAGCGGGCTAAACCCTGTGGTGCGCACCATGCCCAGATAGGGAGTGCCGTTGCCGTTATCATACACCGGCAGGGTAGGGGCGCCATTTTTA
>JAZKDS010000029.1:12603-14485 GCA_040387455.1 Bacteroidota bacterium | reverse complement strand
GTAAAAAATATGCCCGCCTGCTTAATGACCATCTGGCTGATTTCCATCATTACTTTAACCGTGTATCGCTAAGACTAAACGATGCTGAACAAGACAAATCTGCACTATCTACCGATGTAAGACTTGAGCAATATACTGCGGGGGGCAAAGATGCAAACCTTGAAGCGCTGTTCTTTCAGTACGGGCGCTACCTGCTTATTTCGGCATCGCGCACTAAAGATGCACCGGCAAACCTTCAGGGCATTTGGAATAAAGAACTGCGTGCGCCCTGGAGCAGCAATTATACCACAAACATAAACCTTCAAATGAACTACTGGCCGGTAGAAAGCGGCAACCTTACTGAGATGTTTTCGCCGCTTAAAGACTTTATTAAAAACGTATCGGTTACGGGAACAGAAACGGCCAAGAGTTTTTACCATGCAAATGGCTGGGTACTGCACCATAACAGCGATATATGGGGTACCAGCAACCCCGTGGGCGACCTGGGCAAAGGCGACCCTATGTGGGCTAACTGGTACATGGGTGCTAACTGGCTAACAAGGCATTTGTGGGAACATTATGAATATACGGGCGATAAAAAGTATCTTAAAGAAATATATCCTATAATAAAAGGCGCTGCACAATTTAGCTTAGACTGGCTAAAAGAGCAGGATGGCTACCTTGTTACTATGCCCTCTACTTCTCCAGAGAACAGGTATTATTATGGTGATAAAAAGAAAGGTGCTGTAACCGTGGGCAGTACTATGGATATAGCCATTATCCGTGATTTATTCAGTAATACAATAGCCGCCGCTAAAGTATTGGGTACTGATAGCGACTTTAGCAAAACCATTGAAAGTGCCTATGGCAAACTGTTGCCGTACAAAATAGGCAGTAAAGGACAGCTGCTTGAATGGCATAAAGAGTTTGAAGAAGAAGACCCACACCACAGGCACACATCTCACCTGTATGCGCTGCACCCCGCCAATAGTATTTCTCCGCTTAAAACTCCCGATCTGGCTAATGCTGCCCGTCGCACCCTTGAATTGCGCGGAGATGATGGTACGGGATGGAGCCTTGCCTGGAAAGTAAACATGTGGGCACGCCTGCTGGACGGTAACCATGCCTACACGTTGTTCAGGAACCAATTGCGCCTTACTAAAGATAATGACACCAATTACAGCAGCCACGGCGGAGCCTACCCTAACCTGTTTGATGCCCACCCACCTTTCCAGATAGACGGCAACTTTGCCGGGACTGCCGGGGTTATAGAAATGCTGATGCAAAGCCAGAACAAAGAAATACATCTACTGCCTGCCATACCCGATGCCTGGGCTGAGGGAGAGATAAAAGGTATTTTGGCAAAAGGCAACTTTATGGTAGATATACAATGGCAACAGGGCAAACTGGTAACAGCTAAAGTAGTAGCTAACATTGGCGGCAGCTGTACCATACGTTCTGCACAACCTTTTACTGTAGAAGGCACTGGTCTTAAAAGCGAGAAATCGGCCATTGGGTATGTGCTTACATTCAATTCTAAAAAAGGAAAAACCTATACAGTAAAGGCCATATAGTTTTAATAGCTTAATAATCCTTCATGCAACTAAAATACAACAGCAATTACCCTTCTGTAGAAGACCTTATAAAACGCGCCAAGCAAAAAGTGCCACGCTTTGCATTTGAATACCTTGACGGTGGCTGTAATGAGGATGTAAACCTTCTTAAAAACACGGCCGAAATTCGGGATATTGAACTTAAGCCCTATTACCTGAGCAAGCACATAAAGTCAGAGCAAAAAACCGATCTCTTTGGGCATACTTATGATGCACCCTTTGGCATTGCACCCGTTGGTCTTCAAGGACTTATGTGGCCTAATGCGCCCGAAATCCTGGCCAAAGCCGCT
>JAZKDS010000029.1:5531-12593 GCA_040387455.1 Bacteroidota bacterium | reverse complement strand
TAATATTCCATTTATACTGAGCACTGTAACCACAGCAAGTATTGAGCGCATTGCAGAGATTACACACGGCCGTGCATGGTACCAGCTCTACCACCCCGCCGAAGCAGCGGTACGTAATGACATTATTAAGCGGGCTGAGGTAGCTGAATATCCGGTACTGGTAGTGCTGTGCGATGTGCCTACCTTTGGCATAAGGCCGAGGGATATACGCAATGGGCTTGCTATGCCCCCGCGCATGACGCTGCGCAACATCATGCAGATTTTAGGAAGGCCGGAATGGGCTATGAAAACCCTAATACACGGCCAGCCAAGCTTTAAAACCCTTGAACCGTATATGGAAAAAGGCCTGAACATGAAACAACTGGGCCAATTTATGAACCGTACCTTTAGCGGCAGGGTAAATGAAGAGCGATTAGCACCAATACGCGACATGTGGAAAGGTAAGCTGGTGCTAAAAGGTGTTGCCAGCCAAGAAGATACCGAAATGGCCATCAGGCTAGGATTTGATGGTGTAATTGTGAGCAACCACGGCGGCAGGCAGCTTGATGCCGGGCAAAGTGCCATAGCCTCTATGCAACCCATAATAGAAAATTACAAAGACAAGATCAAGATAATGATGGACAGTGGTATTCGCAGTGGGGTAGATGTTGCCCGTACACTGGCCAGTGGTGCCGATTTCACCTTTATGGGCCGTACCTTTATGTATAGTGTTGCAGCACTGGGCAATGAGGGTGGCAACCACGCCATTTCAATGCTTAAGGTTCAGCTACAGCAGGTTATGGAACAAGTGTGCTGTGAGCGGGTTCAGGATTTTCCGAACCATCTTATAAAATAATAAGCCTGATATTAATAATTTGGCTTATCCCATAATGTCGTCCCAAAAACGATAAAAATAACTGTAATATTTCACTTTCGGAGTTCGTTTTCGCTTAATTTGTACGCTAAAAATGAGCCTAAAATAAAGAATGCCACAAAGCCGTATTTTACTTAAAGGAAGCTAATGGCTTCCTTTTTTTTTACGCGAGAAAATATAAAGGCCATTACGCCCACCGGTATCAATCTGCTAACACATACAACAACCGTTAAACTTCTCAAAACGCAATTCTTTATTCCGTTAAGCCTTTGTAAATTTAGTAATACTAAACGCTACAACATGAGGCAGCCCCTACTGGCATTTAACGATAAAGGCATTTACTGCACCGTGGCCGATGTGTACCTGGATCCGTGGCTGCCGGTAAACAACGCTATTATAACCCATGGCCATAGCGATCACTCCCGCTGGGGGCATAACAATTATATAACCCATCATACAAATGTGCCCATAATAAAGCACCGACTGGGCCACATTAATGTTACAGGCAAAGACTGGGGCGAAACCTTTACCATAAATGGCGTTATGTTCTCGTTGCACCCTGCCGGGCACATTATAGGCAGCGCCCAGATAAGAGTAGAATATAAAGGCGAGGTATGGGTATTTACAGGCGACTACAAAACCGAAGACGACGGTATTTCTGTACCATATGAGGTAGTTAAATGCAACACCTTTATAACAGAGAACACGTTTGGCCTGCCCGCCTTTAAATGGCTGCCACAGGCCGAGGTGATGGATGACATAAATACCTGGTGGGCTCAAAACCGTGCCGATGGTAAAACATCAGTGCTGTTTGGTTACACCCTTGGCAAAGCACAACGCCTGCTCAAATACCTCGACCCTAACATTGGCAAAATATATACCCACGGTGCGGTAGAGAATATGACGCAGGTATTGCGCCAGTTTGTTGATTTTCCGGCAACGGAACTCATAACCCGCGAAACTAAAAAAGAAGATATAGCAGGTAGTATAGTGCTTGCCCCACCCAGCGCGCACGGCAGCACCTGGATACGTAAAATGACGCCTTATGTAACGGGTTCGGCAAGTGGATGGATGGCCTTTAGGGGTGCCAGGCGCAGGCGTGCCATAGACAAAGGCTTTGTAATGAGCGACCATTGCGACTGGCAGGGGCTGCTGGAAAGCATAAGTGCCACAGGTGCCGAAAAAATAATTTGCACACACGGCTACAGCGATATTTTTAGCGCCTACCTGCGCGAACAGGGGTATGATGCCCGCACCGAAAAAACGCAGTATGAAGGAGATGAGGGCGAAAGTGAAACCAAGGCTGATGCCGAAACGGACGCTCAGGTATGAAAAATTTCTCGCAACTTATAAAAGCCCTCGACAGCTCTAATAAAACATCGGTTAAGGTAGATGCGCTAACAGAGTACTTTCGCACCGCAAGCGATACCGATAAGGTATGGACCATAGCCATACTGTCGCACCGCCGCCCTCCCCGACCGGTAAACACCACACTGCTACGGCTGTGGGCTACAGAGCTGGCCAATATTCCGCTCTGGCTGTTTGAAGAATCGTATCATATAGTAGGAGATTTGGCAGAGACCATTGCCCTTGTTATCCCCACCACTAAAAACCAAAGCGATAAGTCGCTGACAGAATTTGTAGAAGAGATGATTTCGCTTAAGCGGAATACCGATGAGGAAAAGCGCGAGTACCTGCACCGCAACTGGCTTGGCCTTAATTATTACGAGCGCTTTGTGTTTACCAAGTTAATAACAGGCAGTTTCCGTATTGGCGTAAGCCAAAAATTAATGACACGCGCCCTGAGCAAAGCTACAGGTGTTGACGAAGACATACTGGCCTACAAGCTTATGGGCGACTGGGACCCAAAAACCATTAGCTTTCAAAACCTGGTTATTGATGAGCGCCTGCAGGATGCCTATTCTAAACCTTTTCCGTTTTACCTGGCATATGGTTTAGAGGGTGAGCCAGGAGGCCTGGGCAATGTGGCTGAGTGGAGTGCAGAACACAAATGGGATGGCATACGGAGCCAAACCATCATCCGTGACGGGCAATTATATGTTTGGAGCCGTGGCGAAGAACTGGTTACCGATAAATACCCCGAGTTTGAAAAACTGCCGGGTGTTATACCCAATGGCACTGTTATAGATGGCGAAATACTGCCCTGGGTAGACGGCAGTATAGGTTCGTTTAACGACCTGCAAACCCGTATAGGCCGAAAAACAGTTTCGGCGGCATTGCTAAAAAAAACTCCTGTTATTATAAAAGCCTATGATATTTTAGAATGGCAGGGTCAGGACATCCGCCAGAAGTCCTACATAGAGCGCCGCCAAATATTAGAGCAATTGTACGGGGATATCAAAGAGTTTGAATTGCCTATTCAATTATCCGAAAGGGTAACCTTTAAAAACTGGGAGGATGCCCTGATCGAAAAAGCAAAATCACGCGAACTGCGTAGCGAAGGCCTTATGTTTAAACGGCTGGATTCGCCCTACCTGGTGGGCCGCAAAAAAGGCGATTGGTGGAAATGGAAACTCGACCCGTTTAGCATTGATGCCGTGCTTACCTATGCCATGAGGGGCAGCGGCCGCCGTGCCACTTTGTTTACTGATTACACATTCGCCCTTTGGCAAACCAATGATGATGGCAGTAAAGAGCTCGTTACATTCGCCAAAGCCTATTCCGGTTTAACCGATGCCGAGTTCAGGATGGTAGATGATTTTATAAAAAAGAATACGCTCGACAGGTTTGGGCCTGTACGCAGCGTAACGCCAAAGCTTGTTTTTGAAATAGGCTTTGAAGGCATAGCCATGTCGGGCAGGCATAAAAGCGGCGTAGCCACACGCTTTCCGCGGATATTGCGCTGGCGCCACGATAAAACCATTGACGATGCCAACAGCATTGATGATTTGAAGGATTTAATTCCGAAATAGTGGTCAGTGTTCAGTGAGGAGTCGCAGTAAGCAGTAGCTTCACTCGAAAGTACCGTCATTCCAACTGAAGCGCACTGTTAACCGAGTGAAGCTATCTCCCTCTTGAGAGGGGTTAGGGGTGTGTGATAAGAGTGAAGTTATTCCCCTCTTGAAATCGAAGATTCAACGACTCAAAAAGTCAAATAAAATCTGGAGTTATAGGGGTTAGGGGTGTGTCTCATATGAGTGAAACTTGAAACCTTAAACTTGAAACAAAACTAATGAACCGGGAACAGCTTTTTGATATAGCCTCAGGATGGTTTGAAAGCCGCGGATGGAAGCCTTTTCCGTTCCAGACACAAACCTGGACAGCCTTTTTGCAGGGCAAACACGGCCTGCTTAATGCCCCCACAGGCAGCGGTAAAACCTATGCCCTTTGGTTACCTGTGGTGTTAGATTATATCAGGAAAAATCCTAATTATAAAACCAAACGCACACCAGGGCTTAAAGCCATCTGGATAACGCCCCTTAGGGCCTTATCGGTAGAAATTAAACAGGCAGCCGAGCGTGTAGCCGACGATTTGCAAACGGGCTTAACAGTTGGCATCCGCACAGGAGATACCTCTGCTGCCGAAAAGGCAAAGCAAAAAAGATCAATGCCTGATTTGCTGGTCACCACGCCCGAGAGCCTTCAGCTTATGCTGGCCTCAAAGGGGTATGAAGCCGTGTTTAAAAACTGCTCAGCCATCATAATAGACGAGTGGCATGAACTGCTGGGCACCAAGCGCGGCGTGCAGACCGAACTGGGGCTGAGCCGCCTGCGTACCATATCGCCCAAGATGCGCATTTGGGGCATCTCTGCCACCATAGGCAACCTGCAACAGGCTATGGAAGTACTGTTAGGGCCGCAATCTGAAGCGTTAGATAATTCGGTAATGATACGGGCGCACATCAACAAAAAAATCAATGTAATTTCTATCATCCCAGATAAAATGGATACCTACCCCTGGCGCGGGCACATGGGGTTGCATTTGGTAGATGAAGTCGCAAAAATTATAAAACAAAGCAAGACTACCCTGATATTTACCAATGTGCGTGCTCAATGCGAACTATGGTATCAGGCATTGTTAGAAAAATACCCTGAATTTGCAGGAGATATGGCCATGCACCACGGCAGTATTGCCCGCGAAAGCCGGCAGTGGGTAGAACAGGCCATTAGAGATGGGCAACTGCGTGCCGTAGTATGCACATCGAGCCTTGACCTGGGGGTAGATTTTGCCCCGGTAGAAACCGTAGTGCAAATAGGCGGGCCGGGGCAGGATAGTAACATTTACTTTTTAGCCACTCATGCCATAGAGCTGGTAGAAGCATCTGCCTTGCGCCGGGCAGTGCAGGAAACCGTGGTAGAAGACCGTGTGCCCTACCTAAACAGTTGGGATGTATTGGTGCAGTACCTGGTTACCCTTGCTGTGTCAGACGGGTTTTATCCTGATGAGATTTTTAAGGAGGTAAAAAGCACGTTTTGCTTTCAGGGCATAACGCCCGATGACTGGCAGTTTTGCCTCAACTTTATTACCCGTGGCAGCCAGAGCCTGCAGGCTTATGACGAGTATAAAAAAGTAGAAATTGAGGCCGATGGTAAGTTTAAGGTAAACAGCAAAACCATTGCGTTGCGCCACCGCATGCAAATGGGAACCATTGTGGGCGATGCGGTTATGAATGTAAAGTTTTTTAGCGGCGGCTACATTGGCACCATTGAAGAGTGGTTTATATCTAAGCTTAACCCCGGCGACGTATTTATTTTTGCAGGCCGAAAACTGGAATTGTACCGTGTTAAAAACATGGAGGTTTTAGTGCGCCGTGCCAGTCCGGGGGCTAAAGCCATGCACGCCAGCTGGATGGGTGGCCGTATGACGCTTTCGGCACAAATGAGCGAGCTCCTGCGAGAAGAATTATATGCCGCCAATACCGATACCATGACAAAAGAGTTGCGGGCTCTTACCCCCATGTTTACCCGCCAACGTAAAGAATCTATAGTACCAAATGCCAATGAATTTTTAATTGAAACGTTTAAAACCCGGGAGGGATACCATGCTATATTTTACCCGTTTGAAGGGCGCTTTGTGCACGAGGCATTGGCAAGTTTAATGGCCTATCGCATAAGCCTCCTTACCCCTATTACATTTTCTTTAGCCTATAACGATTATGGTTTTGAGCTCTTATCAGACCAGGAAATTGATATGCAGCAGGTGTTAGATAACAATCTTTTTACACCCACGCACCTGCATACTGATTTGCAGCACAGCCTTAACGCCACCGAAATGGCCCGCCGAAAATTTAGGGATATTGCCGTTATTGCCGGGTTGGTTTTTACAGGCTATCCGGGCAAGGTGGTTAAAACCAAACACCTTCAAAGCAGCTCTCAGTTGATATTTGAAGTCTTTAGGGATTATGAGCCTCAAAACCTGTTGTTTCAGCAGGCCTACCGCGAAACATTTGAACACCAGCTTGAAGAAGGCCGCTTGCTTATGGTTCTGGAACGCATACATAACCAGCAAATTGTATGGAAACAATGCGAAAAGCCCACCCCCTTCAGCTTCCCGATTATAACCGACAGATTACGGGAAAAGCTGTCGAGCGAAACACTTGCCGAAAGGATTAAAAAAATGACAGCTAGCTATATGAAGTAGTGCAAACGCTCATCATACTATATTACAGGCAAATTTGTATTTTTGCACCCTGAATGGAGAGCGATTAAATGACATTAGAAATAAAAATCAACAACCACAACTTTGTAATGCATTGTTCTGGAGCATTATACTGGGTAGAAAAACGCATGCTGCTTATATCTGACGTACACCTGGGTAAGATATCACACTTTCGTAAACATGGTGCCGCCATACCTGATGGCCTCATTTACAAGAACTTCCAAAAGCTTGACAGCGTAATACAATTATTTAAACCTGAAAGCATCTGCTTTTTAGGCGACTTATTTCATAGTTCACTCAATAGCGAATGGGATTTATTTACCGGCTGGGTTACTAAAACAAATCTCCCTATAGTACTAATTGCAGGCAACCACGATATTATTTCACCACATAAATATCAAAATATCAATATTATAACCGTTAGCGAATGGGCTCATGACGGTTTTTTACTTACACACTATCCCGAAGACCGCCAAGGCCATTTTACACTTTGCGGACACATTCATCCTGCGGTACAACTACGGGGTATGGGCAGGCAGTTTTTAAAGCTGCCTTGTTTTTTTCGTACTGAAAACCAAATGATACTACC
>JAZKDS010000029.1:0-5491 GCA_040387455.1 Bacteroidota bacterium | reverse complement strand
TTATGGAAATAAAAATGACATGATGTTATCTGTTTATTTTACAGAATTTCCTTTCATTTAATACCCTAAAAGTGCTTAACATTTCACTTTCGGAGTTCGGATTCGCAATCTGAAACATCAAATCTGGCCTCTTATTGCGCAACAGTTTTTTAATGCATCAAACTCGCAACAGCAATTCAAAATAAAGCACACCAACAGCATTATTTCACAGCATTACCTATGGCTTCTTTTTATTCCAAGTTTTTGCATTTTAGAAGCCAGTGTAGTTGGCGGAACACCCAGAATTAAGGCAGCGCCATTAACCCCTCTTATGCGGCCATTACATTGTTTTAATACCGCTATAATGTGTATCCTTTCATTTTCTTCAATCGTCTTTAGCCTGTCGCCATCCATATCCGGGCGTTCCGGGCGCGGCAAAGAGATATCTTCTATAATTGACCCTTTGGCCAGAAGCACACTACGCTCAATAAGGTTCTCCAGTTCCCTGATGTTACCCGGCCAGCTATACGACAAGAGGCTGTTGCGCGCTTCCGCCGAAAGCCCTGTTACACTCTTGCCTGTTTTGATGTTGCAGGCATCTATAAAATGCTTAGCAAGCATTACTATGTCTTCCTTTCGGTTCCTCAGGGCAGGAAGCTGAATAGGAAATACATTCAGTCTATAGTACAAGTCCAGCCTGAACCTGCCTTCTGCCACTTCTTTTTCTAAATTCCTGTTGGTAGCCGCTATAATACGCACATCTACCTTTATGGGTTTGCTTCCGCCAATGCGCTCAATCTCTTTTTCCTGTAGCACACGCAGCAGTTTAACCTGCATATCTAAGGGCATTTCACCAATTTCATCAAGAAACAGCGTACCCTTATCTGCCAGCTCAAAACGGCCTGTCCTGCGTTCTGTAGCACCGGTAAAGGCACCTTTTTCATGACCAAACAATTCCGTTTCAATAAGGCTGGAAGGCAGCGAGGCACAATTTATCCTGACAAGGGGGCCTTTTTTTCCGGATAGCTCATGTATGCTGCTTGCTATCCGCTCTTTGCCGGTACCGCTTTCCCCGGTTATAAGTACGGTAGTATCGCCCGGGGCAACCTGGGCAATATGGTCAAATATTTCCATAAGCAAGGGGCTCTTGCCCACAATACCTTCAAAACCAGGCACCGAATCTGTTTTAAGCCCGGGCTTCGGAGTCATTTTTTGCATATAGGCCTTTTTATCCTTCATCAGGATATTTTCAACCATATATATCAGGGGCTGCTGTAGCCTTTTGCATACATCAAAATGTGCCTCGTTAAAACCGTCGCTCTTCCTGCTGAAAAATGAAAAGAAATAACGATCGTCTTCATTTATAGACAACGGTATTGGCAGGGTAAGATTGGAACGCATGCCAAGATAGTCTGCAATAAGCTTTTTCATGGTAGGTGCCTGGGTAGCTTTTTGAAAATCCTGGCCCGTATAAAGCGACACTGAACCATCTATTACTGTATTTTCCTGTAGCTTTTTGATTTCGCTCAACTTTAGTTTCGAAAGATTTTGCAGGTCATCAATAGTAATTTTTTGATATTCACTAAAGCCTACCCGCATAAAGCCAAGCACAATATCCTCTACATCAGGACCGGTACGGTATATTGCAATCATAAGGTCAAAAGGTACCAGCGGCTGGATGGCTTTGCCTATTTTAAACAACCGCTCATCCCAGGGGCCGGAATCAGCCATGAGGTTACCTATCTGCTTTTGGAACAATTGTTCTTTACGTATTGACGATTCTATACCATATTGCTGATGGTAGCCTGCTATTTGCAGCGTTACCAGCAGGTCTTTCTCCCTAAAGGGCTTAACAATAAACCCATAAGGCCGTGTGGCTTTAGCGGCATTCAATATGTCTTCGTTAGAATTGGCAGACAGATATATAAATCCAATATTTTCTTCATTTAGATGTTTTGCAAGGTCTATCCCGGTTTCGCGCCCAATAAGGAAAATGTCGAGCAATACAAGTCCCGGCCTGTCTTTCTTTATACATGCCTTTGCCTCATCAACAGTTCTTGCAATTCCGCATACAGCATAGCCTGCTTTTGTAAGCATCAGCCGCAAATGGTTCGCTTCTACAAACTGGTCCTCTACAATTAGTATCTTAGTACTTATATCCATCTTAAACTTTAAATAATATTTGGTCCGGCCTCCCTGTCTTCGTTAATAGTAAAACGTATTTTTATTTCAGTACCGTTGTTGTTATGTATGCTAAAATTGCCCTGCATATCTCCTGTAAGCCCCTGAATGAGCCTAAGCCCAAGCGAAGGGCTTTCTTCAACATTAAAATGTGCGCCAATACCTACGCCATTATCGCGGACAGAAAGGCAGAAGTCCTCGCCTTCTTCCTTTAGCGTAACATCTATAACACCGGTGGCTCCCCCCGGAAAGGCATATTTAATAGCATTTGTTATGGCCTCATTCAGTATCAGCCCTACAGGCACCGAGTAAGCGAGTGGAAACTCCATATCACATATATCTAAATGGAACCGCACCTGCTTGGCACTGTTAAACGAATCGGCAAGATTTTCTGTCAGCTCATAAATATACGAAGGCATATCAATCATCGAAAGATTTTCTGACTGGTACAGCTTTTGGTGTATTATAGACATTGCCTCTACCCTTCTCTGGCTCTCGCTTATGGCCTGTACAGCTTCGTCTCCGGTAAGATACTCAGCCTGGCTTGCCAAAAGCCCCACAACCATATGCAGGTTGTTTTTTACCCTGTGGTGAATTTCCTTTAAAAGCCATTCCTTTTCATCAATCAGGTTTTCCAGCGATGCATTTTTTATATCAATCTCTTCTTTTTGTACTTTAAGGGCAACATTGGTTTTTAGGTTCTGTTTGTAGTTCCTGTAAATGATAAAAATAAAAATACTCATTATCACTAGCCCCACAAGAGTGGTATTCCTGATAAAATTAGCCGATTTGAGGCTGCTTAGCTGCGACAGGGCCTGCTGTTTGAGCAGCTGTATATTCTTATCTTTTTTTTCAGATTCATGCAGTATGGTAAGCTGGTTAATTTGCTTGGTTTTGGCCTCTCCCAGCATTTCTTCGTTAACCTCTTTATAACGCTGTAAATGTTGTATTGCAGCAACATAATTGCCCGCAGCAGAATCTATCTTAAAGGCCCACAAGTGGTATGTGTTGCAAAAAACACGTTTCCTTATGCCGCACAGGCTGTCATATTTTGCGTTATATAACGATGCCTTACTATACTGCCCTGTAGCAATATTACAGCGTATTACAGAGCTTA
This sequence comes from Bacteroidota bacterium, assembly GCA_040387455.1. Classification (GTDB taxonomy): domain Bacteria; phylum Bacteroidota; class Bacteroidia; order Flavobacteriales; family Flavobacteriaceae; genus Flavobacterium. The sequence continues at coordinate 2,214 of JAZKDS010000029.1, read as the reverse complement.
TAAAATCAAAGATGTCATCTTTGTTTAGTTCTTTACCGTGCTTTTTTATTTTCCTTTCTATCCCATCACAATAATTAGCCGCTTTAACAAACTCTTTACGGTCAATATAAATATCGGCCATCATACACTCCCACACAGGCGCGTTTTGATTTTTAATTTCCGGATAACGGGAAGTCATTTTATTAACAAGCGTAATAGCCTCATCTGTACGTTGCAGCCTGCTTAAAATAGCAACATAATTAACCAGTATAACCTCTACATAATCAGAATTATTAAGCTCAATGGCGGCCTTCAGGGCTTTTTCAATATACGGCAGCGCTTTATCCGGCTGTCCAAATGTAGCATACGCCATAGCAATGCTATTGTTAAGGGTGCTGTAAAATACCTGCCCGTCACCCACCGCATCAGCAGTATCCTCTGCATCTACCAAGTATTGTATCCCTTTATCAAGATCTCCTATTAGTAAATAAACCCTGCCGGTAAGCTCATAAATATGCTGTAATCTTTTAAATCCTGAACGTTTGTAAAGGTCCATTGCCTTTTTTAGCGCGATAAGCGCCTGTGCATATGGTAAAGATCGGCGAGTTCTTTAAGGCAATCGCCTTCTCTCGTTAAATTTCCCGAACGGTTAAAAGCCGCACCTGCTTTTTTTATAATACGCATCCCTGTTTCATGGTTGGCACCGGTAAGCGTACTGGTAGACCAAAGCATTACAAGTGCTTCACCATACGTATCGGCATATCCGGGCTTTTCAAGAACCTGTAGGGCTTTTTCGGCATATTCCTTTCCCTGCCTGTACTTTTTATCTTCCTGGCTTATCAAAGACAGCATCACATAGCTTTCGCCAATCCATTTTTCGTATTTTTTTGATTTACCAATATTTAAAGCTTCAACTGCAAATTTTGATGCTTTGCCCAGGTCCTGAATTTCGGGAGTGTTCTTATCAAAATAATAAAAGCTGATGTTTAAAAGCAGGTTGGCTTTATTACTGTCGGCAGGTAAGCTGTATAGTTTTTTTTCTGCCGCGGATACTTCTTCCGTAGTTAAAATTTTTCGCTGTGCAGCCGCGGGAATTGCAATAATTATCAGTGCCCTTATAAGAACAAACCTCAGCAAAGATAATTTAACAGTGGCGTGCATCCTTCTTCAATTATTAGTATTAGAAACCAAACTTTCTACCGGCAATTTACAATATATATAATCTTTGGTACAGTGTGGGCAACATTTTTTTTAAGAAGCATTTAACAGCGTGATACAGTTGATGAAATTCGTATTTCAACGAAATACAGTCGATAATCAAAATTGAAAAAACAACACAAAAAACTGATAATCAATAACTTATATTTAAAGGAATATTATTCGCTATGGTACTGGCATAACAAATAATAATTCTCTTATGTCTACTTTAAAATCTAAAACAATCCTTTTCATTACCGGTGCATTCGTGAGCAATGCATGCTGGGACGACTGGAAAACATTCTTTAAAGATAAAGGTTATGAAACACTTGCACCCTCATGGCCCCAAAAAGATGCTTCGGCAAACGTACTTAAATTTCGCCACCCCGATCCGGATGTTGCAGCCCTGCGGCTAACAACCCTTTTACAGCATTATGAAGAAATTGTAAGGGCACTCCCGGAAAAACCCATTATAATAGGGCATTCTATGGGTGGGCTCATTGCACAACTGCTGCTGCAAAAAGACCTTGCCGCTGCCGCTGTGGCCATACACTCGGTTCCGCCACAGGGCGTGTTTACCTTTAAGCTTTCTTTTTTAATTGCCGGCTGGGGGCCGTTAGGTTTTTTTACCGATTCTAACAAAACCTTCCTGATGAGCTTTAGCCAATGGCAATACGCCTTTACTAACGGTATGCCCGAAGAATTGCAGGAACAGTCTTATTTCAGGTTTGCCATACCCGAATCAAAACGCATTGTTAGAGACACCATTACCAGTGCTGCAAAGGTAGATTTTGCCCGCCATCATGCCCCGCTGTTTTTTATAGCCGGCGAAAAAGACCATACCATACCGTCATCGCTCAACCACAGCAATTATAAAAAATATACCCATAAAGATTCAATAACCGATTTCAGGGAATTCCCCGGACGGAATCATTTTGTACTTGGGCAGCCCGGATGGCAGGAAGTAGCCACAGGCATTACTAACTGGATACAGAATCTTTAAGAACATCATTTCAAAAGTTACCAGAATCAATTATA